>JAHHSA010000014.1 GCA_020025475.1 Oscillibacter sp. | reverse complement strand
AGAACCTGTAAAATAGAAACGGAGCGTATCAAATTTCGATACGCTCCGTTCTTTTCATGAGGCAGTGAGTGACGCGCCGTTTAAAGGTCCCTGCGCTGATAGGCCTGGCTGGCGATGTGCCAGAGTGCGAAGAAGATCAACAGGGCGAGGGCTGCCAGGAGCAGCGACTTGCCGGCGTGAAGATAGGGATTCAGATATTCGATGCCGATGTTCAGGACCACAAAGATGACCGCCGTTGAGAGAACCGAAAAAATCCGGCTTTTGCGAATTCCCCATTTGAAGCAGGCCATCAGATTGATGGCGGGGGTCAGCAGCGAGTACATGGAAATCAGAACCGTGGTGGACAGGAACGTGCCATCTTTGTCGCAGAGCAGGGTGACGATCAGAACAGGCAGCGTGATCACCAGTACTGTGGCCAGCGCAATGATGAATTTGACGGATACCAGCTGCTGTTTGGAGCAGGGGAGCGCGGCGGCAAAGACATTCCAGCGGTCCATCTCATCCACCTGCATGGAGGACGTGGAAATGATGCTCAGCAGCAGAGCTGGATAGGAAATGAAGAACATGCTGTGACTGGGGGAGATCACGTAGCATACGAAAAACACCAGGGAAATCGCACTAAAAAAAAGAAAATTCCAGCGGCAGGCATAAATTTCTTTCTTTATCAGACCATTCATGTTATACTTCCTCCTTGACCATGAAAATAAAAAGCTGCTCCAGATCGATGGGACTTGCCTCCATGCCGGCAGGGAGCAGGGAACGGTCCACCAGGGCCTCCATGCCGTAGGGAGATCCCTTTTTGCCGCGGATGGCCTGAGCGGGCAGCGCTGCCAGCTGTTCTGCGGTGCAGTGCAGCAGACCGAATTCCTCCAGCAGCCGATCCTTCTCCTCAAAGAGCATCAGCCTGCCGTGGTGAAGGAAGGCAATGTAGTCGCAGAGCTTTTCCAAATCACTCACGATATGGGAGGAGATGAGAATGGAGTGATCTTCCTCCCGGGTGAAGTCCAGGAAAATGTCCAGAATCTCGTCCCGGATCACCGGGTCGAGGCCGCTGGTGGCTTCGTCCAGAATCAGGAGCTTTGCATGGTGACTCAGGGCAATGGCCAGTCCCAGCTTCATCTTCATGCCCCGGGAAAAGGTCCTGAAGCGTTTTGTGCCGGGAATCTGGAACCGTTCCAGATAGGACTCAAACAACGGCTGGTCCCAGTTTTGGTAAATACCGGCCATGATGGAACCTATCTGAGACGCTTTCAGTGCCTGGGGAATACCAACTTCGTCCAGCACAACGCCAATATCCTGTTTTGCCAGCAGACGCCCCTCCGGCGTGTCCTGGCCCAGCAGGCGGATGGAGCCTTCATCGGCATTGGCAATGTCCAGAATCAGCTTGATGGTGGTGCTCTTGCCGGAGCCGTTTTCACCAACCAGACCCAGAATGGCTCCGGCAGGCAGGGTCAGCTCCGGAAGATCCAGTGTGAAGCCTGGAAAGCTCTTTTTCAGATTGTTGCATTCGATTGCATTCATTGCTCATTCCTCCATGATGAGTCGGAGCATCTCCTGGAGATCCTCACGGCTGAGATTGCACGAAGCTGCCAGCTGAACGGCAGCTTCCAGATGGCTTTCGATTTTCTTGAGGGACTCCTCCCGCAGCAACTCTACGTTTTTCGGCGCTACAAAGGAGCCCTTACCGACTACGGTATAGAGGAAGCCATCCCGTTCCAGCTCCTCATAGGCCCGCTTCGTGGTGATGACGCTGATCCGCAGGTCCTTGGCAAGGCCACGGATGGAGGGAAGAGGATCGTCCTCTGCCAGCTCGCCGCTGACAATCTGGGCCTTGATCTGCGTGTAGATTTGTTCATAGATCGGACTGCCGCTTTTGTTATCAAGCAGAATGGTCATGTCTTGCCTCCTCGTATCTGGTGTATGTACTCAGTATATACAGTTAGCACAGATGTGTCAAGACTTTTTTACGAATCTGGCATTTGCGATCTTTATACAATCTTAATCCATGCCTTTGCTTATTTATGCCCTCTTAATAGAGAAACAGATACGATGTAAAATGAAATCGAATACTGGAGACAAGGTGCAATTTTATGACAAACCCAATGCATGATGTTCATGAACATCGACACATTACCTCTTTTCAGGTGATTTTTCTGGGATTTTTCCTGGTGATTCTCATCGGCGCTCTGATTTTGACGCTGCCCTGGGCCAGCCGCAGCGGCCGTGCCACACCATTTCTGGACGCGCTGTTCACCGCCACCTCGGCGGTCTGTGTGACGGGTCTGGTGGTTCAGGATACGGTGACCTACTGGTCTGTCTTTGGACAGGCCATCATTTTGCTGCTGATTCAGATTGGCGGCATGGGCATTGTGACGGTGGCGGTGGCGATGGCCATCATCTCCGGCCGAAAAATCGGTCTGCGGCAGCGCAGCACCATGCAGGAGGCCATCTCGGCTCCTCAGGTAGGCGGCATTGTCCGGATGACCGGCTTCATCCTGCGGACCACTTTCTTCATCGAATTTCTGGGCGCTTGTGCCCTGTCGATGGTGTTTATCCCCCAGTTCGGCGTTTTAAAGGGACTCTGGTACTCCGTGTTTCACTCCGTTTCCGCCTTCTGCAATGCGGGCTTCGACCTTATGGGCTCCGACGTGCCGTTCTCGTCTCTGGTGGGCTATGCCGCAAACCCCATCGTCAACATCACCATCATGGCCCTGATTGTCATCGGGGGCATCGGCTTTTCCACCTGGGACGATATCAAGGAGCGGGGGAGGCATCTCCGTCGCTACAGAATGCAGAGCAAAGTGGTGTTGACCGTGACAGCGGCCCTGCTGCTGAGCGGCGCGCTCTATTTCTTCTTCTGCGAGTTTTCGGAACTGCCTCTGGGCGAGCGGATTTTGGCCTCCTGCTTCCAGTCTGTCTCCCCCCGTACGGCGGGCTTCAATACGGTGGATCTCACAGGTATCAGCCAGGTGGGCATTCTGGTGACAATCCTGCTGATGCTCACCGGCGGCTCCCCTGGTTCCACGGCCGGCGGCATGAAGACCACCACAGTGGCGGTGCTGTTTTCCACGGCGGTGGCGGTTTTTCAAAAGAAGGAATCCGCCAACCTGTATGGACGCCGTCTGCCTGCAACTGCCATCCGCAGCGCGGCAACGGTCATGCTCATGTATATGGTGCTGTTCCTGAGCGGCGGCATGATCATCAGCTATGTGGAAGGGGTGGACCTGCTGGCGGCTCTGTTCGAGACGGCTTCCGCCATCGGTACTGTGGGTCTGACGCTGGGGCTGACTACCTCCCTGGGAACGCTGTCCCGCATCATTTTGATCTGTCTGATGTTCTTTGGCCGTGTGGGCGGCCTCACCATTATTTTTGCCGCCCTCTCTGAGCGGCGGGCACCGATGTCCAAATATCCGGAGGAGAAGATCACCGTCGGTTGATCCGGGCATCCCTGGATGACACACATTTCAGTTTTGCACCATCAAAGGAGATTGTTATGAAATCTATTTTACTGATTGGATTGGGGCGTTTTGGCCGGCATATCGCCATCAAGCTCAACGAGCTGAACCACCAGGTCATGGCCGTGGATAAGGATGAGAGCCGTGTGGATGCGGTGCTGCCCTATGTGACCAGCGCCCAGATCGGCGACGGCACCAACGGGGAGTTCCTGGCCTCCCTGGGTGTGCGGAACTACGACGTGTGCATTGTGGCCATCGGCGACAACTTTCAGAGCTCCTTGGAGACCACGTCTCTGCTCAAGGAGCTGGGGGCCCGTCTGGTGGTGTCCCGTGCTACCCGGGATGTCCACGCCAAGTTCCTGCTGCGCAATGGCGCAGACGAGATCGTCTACCCTGAAAAGCAGATCGCCGAATGGACGGCCATCCGCTACAGTGCGGATCATGTGTTTGACTACATTGAGCTGGACAAGACCCACGCCATTTTTGAACTCTCCATTCCGGAGGGCTGGGATGGCATGACCATCGGTCAGCTGGACATTCGCAAGAAGTACAGCGTGAATATTATGGCCATCCGGGAAAACGGCGTGATGAATCTGAGCATCGGCCCGGATACCATGATGCACAAAGAGAACACAATGTTTGTGCTGGGCAGTACCCGGGACATTCAGAAGTGCTTCCACATTTAAGACAGACCCAGGCGGGGGCGGGAGGCACAGCGTCCCGCTCCCAAATTTTTACGCCGTGGACGGCGGGGACAGCAGGAAGAGTGAGACAACAGACCGGCCAGGTGCCGGTGCAGACGGCGACATGCCGGAGGAAAGGCAAATGCAGGAGAACAGGAACCGCAGTCCCGACCAGGGCGTCGGACAACAGGAACGTACCCGGCGGGGACACCTGAAAATCTTTTTCGGATATGCAGCAGGTGTGGGAAAAGCCTCTGCCATGATCGAGTCGGGGCGGGAGGCAGCTCACCGCGGCGTGGATGTAGTCGTGGGGGTTCTGGAAAACCAGGGCCGCAAAGACCGCTCCGCCCGGGCAGAGGGACTGGAACATCTGCCGGAGCAGACCACTGAGCAGGGAACCAGAGAGCTGGATCTGGATGCGGCCATTGCCCGCAGGCCACAGCTGCTTCTGGTGGAGGACCTGTCCCATACCAACGCATCCGCCTGCCGCCACGACCGGCGGTATCAGGATGTGGAGGAACTGCTCAAAGCGGGTATTGACGTCTATACCACCGTCAATGTCCAGCAGATTGAGAGTCTCCATGACCTGGTGGAGACCATCATCGATGTGCCGGAGCAAGAATGCATCCCCGATTCCATTTTTGACAATGCGGACCAGGTGGAGCTGATCGACCTGGAGCCGCAGGAGCTGATCGACCGTTGGATGGGTGGACAGATTGGGGATGTGAAGAATTTTCCGGATACCCTAGAAAAGCTGACGGCCCTGCGGGAAATTGCGCTGCGCCGGTGTGCAGACCGCATGAATCTTCTGACAGAGAGTGTTCGGAGCGCCGGACGGGGCGACTATCAGACGGATGAGCACATTTTGGTCTGTCTGTCCTCGTCGCCATCCAATGCCAACATTATCCGCACGGCAGCCAGAATGGCCAGTGCCTTCCGATGCAGCATGACGGCTCTCTTTGTCCGGACACCGGACTTCCCTGCCATGTCTGGCGAGGACCGGCGCAGGCTTCAGGCTAATATGCGTTTGGCTCAGCAGCTGGAAGCCAGGATTGAGACGGTCTACGGAGACGACATTCCCTTTCAGATTGCGGAATACGCCCGCGTTTCCGGCATTACGAAGATCGTGATTGGCCGCAGTGCCGTTACAACCCGACGGGGCGTGTTCAGCAAACCCACCCTCACGGACCGGCTGATCGCCAACGCCCCCCGGGTGGATATCCACATCATCCCGGATGCCGGGGCGGCCTCGTCCGGCTATCGGATCAAGAGAATGCACCAACGGCAAAAGCTGGGCGTTTTCTGCACGGATGTTTTGAAGAGCACTGCCATTCTGGCGGCGGTCAGTGTCATCGGATTGCTGTTTGACCGTCTCCAATTTGCGGAGGCCAATATCATCACCGTCTATGTGCTGGGGGTTCTGCTGACCTCGGTGGTTACCTCCAACCGAATTTACAGTCTGATCTCCTCTGTGGTCAGCGTATTGGTGTTTAACTTCCTGTTTACGGACCCAAAATTCACTTTACAGGCCTACGATCAGGGTTATCCGGTCACCTTTGTCATCATGTTCCTGGCCGCCTTCCTCACGGGAACACTGGCTACCAAACTGAAAAGCACCGCCCGTCAGTCGGCACAGGCGGCTTTCCGCACCAAGGTGCTTTTTGACGCCAGTCAGATGCTCCAGCAGGCGCGGGACCGGGATGAAATCTTCTCAGCCACTGCCAAACAGCTGACAAAGCTTCTGCAAAAGGACATTGTGATCTACCCGGCCGAGAAAGGGAACCTGGGAGAACCCCGCATTTTTCCTGCCGCAGACACTGGGGAGACGGAGGATCTCTTGCCGCGGGAGCATGAGGTGGCTGATTGGGTGCTTCACAACAACAAGCATGCCGGAGCCACCACGCAGACCTTTTCCGATGCCCGGTGCCTGTATCTTGCCATTCGGGTCAACGACAGCGTGTATGGTGTGCTGGGCATTGCCGTGGGGCAGACACCAATGGACGGCTTTGAAAACAGCATTTTGCTGTCCATCCTGGGTGAGTGTGCCCTGGCCCTGGAAAATGAGCAAAATGCCCGGGAAAAGGAGGAGGCGGCCATCCTGGCCCGGAACGAACAGCTGCGAGCCAATCTGCTGCGGGCCATTTCCCACGACCTGCGTACGCCGCTGACGTCCATCTCCGGAAACGCCAGCAATCTGCTCTCCAATGGGGATTTCTTCGATGGAGAAACAAAAAAACAGCTTTATAAGGATATTTACTCCGACGCCATGTGGCTGATCGATCTGGTGGAAAATCTGCTCTCTGTCACCCGCCTGGAACAGGGGCAGCTGAATCTCAACGTGTCGGAGAACCTGCTGGACGACGTGATCACGGAGGCTCTGCGCCATGTGAATCGGAAGCTCAGCGAACATGAGATCCGGGTGGAGAGCGAGGACGAGTTCCTGCTTGCCCGGATGGATGCCAAGCTGATTGTCCAGGTTGTCATTAACCTGGTGGACAATGCCATTAAATACACCCCGGACCGGTCCCACATTCTGATTTCCACCCGGCGGGAGGGGAACATGGCGGTGGTCTCTGTGGCGGATGACGGCGGCGGCATCCCGGACGAGGTCAAACCACGGGTGTTTGATATGTTCTACAGCGGCTCCCACCGCATTGCCGACAGCCGCCGGAGTCTGGGCCTGGGACTGTCTTTGTGCAAGTCCATCATTGCCGCCCATGGCGGCGCCATCTCTGTGGGGGACAATACGCCCCATGGTGCCGTTTTTACATTTACACTACCGATTGGAGAGGTGACCCTGCATGAATCGTAATGTTTTGCTGCTGGTGGTGGAGGATGACGCATCTGTGCGCAACCTCATCACAACCACGCTGAAAGCCCATGACTACCGGTATCTGACGGCGGAAAATGGAACCTCTGCCATTTTGGAGGTTACGTCCCATAACCCGGACATCATTCTGCTGGACCTGGGGCTGCCGGATATGGACGGCATTGAGATCATCCGAAAGATCCGCACCTGGTCCAATATGCCCATTATTGTCATCAGTGCCCGCAGTGAGGACACAGACAAAATCGACGCCCTGGACGCCGGGGCGGACGACTACCTCACCAAGCCTTTTTCTGTGGAGGAGCTGCTGGCCCGCCTGCGGGTGACTCAGCGCCGCTTGAGCATGATGCAGGGCGGGGCAGAAAAGCAGAACGCTGTTTTTACAAACGGTGCGCTGAAGATCGACTATCCGGCAGGCTGCGCCTACCTGGACGATGAGGAGCTGCATCTGACGCCCATCGAGTATAAGCTGCTGTGTCTGCTGGCGAAAAATGTGGGGAAGGTGCTGACACACACCTTTATTACCCAGAGCATCTGGGGCAGCAGCTGGGAAAATGACATTGCCTCCCTCCGGGTCTTTATGGCTACGCTGCGCAAGAAGATCGAAAAGGACCCCAGTTCGCCCCAGTACATCCAGACCCACATCGGCGTGGGCTATCGGATGCTGAAAGTGGAATAAAACCGGACGATGACAAAACACCCCCTGTTGTAGGTTCATAAAAACTACAACAGGGGGTATCATTATGTCCAAGAGAAACGATACGAAGATCAAAGAAACAGAGCCGGGGATATTGGCCATGCGTCCTGCTGGGTATACCCGGCAGGAATTGCAGACCACTTTGGCTTGGAGACAAGCCGGATCAAAAACGGGATCACCCGCTATCATCACGAACAGGCTGGCCTGGCAGACGGCTTGCCGCCTATGCGCCAAGGTCAACCAGGAAAGGCTGCTCGTTATGTCAGAATCAAGGAGAATCAGGATGAAATCAAGCGGCTGAAAATGGGAAATGGGCTGCTGCGGGAGTTTCTGCAGTTTCTGGGAAGGAAGTGAGGGCAGGTGCCAAATATCAGGTCATTCAGTGTCACTCCGCTGGGAAATACTTGTGCCGGAAGGGAACGTCTGAAACCGTGAATTCCTTGCCCCGCAGGTAGTTGAGAATCCCGGCGTCTGTAGGCAGGGGGAAAGCCAGCTTATAGGAGTAGAGGGCCTGACGCGTCTCGTGGTAGTGTTTATTGACCTCACCCTTGCCGTATTTTCCATCGCCCAGCAGGGGGCAGCCGATCTCCGCCATGGATACGCGGATCTGGTGGGTCCGGCCGGTGAGCAGACGGCACTCCACCAGAGAGAGGGGGCCCCGGCTCTCCAGAGTCTTGTAGAGTGTGACGGCTGATTTGCCGCCGGGAACCGGGCGCTTGTAGAAGAACACCTGCTTTTTGGCTTCATCTTTCAAAAGGAAGCCCTCGATTTTTCCGGAGGGGGACTTGGGGTGCCCCACCGTGACACAGAGATAGGATTTTTCCAGCTCGTGGTCCCGAATCTTCTCGTTGATGATCCGCAGGGTTTCCGCATTTTTGGCTGCAATGACGATACCGCCGGTGTTTCGGTCGATCCGGTTGCACAGAGCGGGGGTGAAGGCGTTTTCCCACTTGGGATTCCACTCTTTTTTCTGATAGAGATAGGCCTGAATGTGGTTGATGAGGGTATTGACTTTCTCCGTTTCATCGGCATGAACCACCAACCCGGGACGTTTGTCTACCAGCAGCAGATTTTCGTCCTCATAGACAATATTTAATTGTGGCTTGAACACAGTGAGAAAGAGATTTTCTTCATTGGGCTTGTCAAAGAACTCGTCGTTGATATATAATTGAAGAACATCGCCGACTGCGAGGCGGGCATCCCGCTTGGAGCCTTTGCCGTTGACCTTGATGCGCTTCAGACGAATATATTTTTGCAGCAGGGCAGGGGGCAGCAGAGGCAGATTCTTGGATACGAACCGATCCAGCCGCTGTCCGGCATCATTTTTACCGATGGTGAATTCCCGCATGAGGAGCCTCCCAAAAACAAATTAGAATATCTATATGATATCTTTTCGGCGTGTTTTTGTAAAGACTGACCGGAATATTTCAAAAGAGAGCAGGAGAACAAAGCATGAAAGACGATCCCAACAAGAACCACCAGAGAGGCGTCGTGAACTATGTTTGGGTGCTGGGCGGCGGTTATCTGTTATACACGGCGTTCCAGCTGTTTCGGCGGCTGTTTTCCGGAGAGGCGGACAGTGCAGCCATCAACATTCTGGGCGGCGGCTTCTTTGCTGTTGTGGGTGCGCTGATGCTCTTACGGGAGTGGAAGGCCTACCAGTACGGCAAGGCCCACATCAACGACCCCGAAAGCTGGAGCGACGAACCGGAGGAAGACGAGACGATTGAGACCACAGAGCCGGAGGCACTGCCTGAGGACGCGGAGGAGGATGCGCGATGAATATCGATGCACTCTGCGCGGCGGCACAGGATGGCAGACAGTGGTTGGATCAGTTCCGTCTGCGGACCTTCGCCGGGGCTTTTCGCGCCTATTCGGAGAAGTTCGGCCCGGCGTATGCTCAGGCCATCCGGGAGACCGGGCCTGAGGAGGATGCGCTCAACGGGCTGGCAGCGGAGCTGCTGGATGGCTGGGAGAAGGGCTGGAAGAAGAAAGCCCTCTGGAATCGCTCGGCGGAGCGGGTGGACTGCAAGCAGGTCCTGGTGGACTATCTCTCACCCATGCTGCTTGCCATGGAGGAAGAGGTCCCCGGTGCCCGGCTGCTGTGTATGCTCTTAAAGGAGGGCTGGGCAGTTCGCCGTCCCAAGGACACTTACCGGGTTGCCTGCTACGAGGAACTGCAAAAGGGGTTCCGCAACGCCATTATGGGCATTGATATGAACAACCGCCACATTGATCCCGAGCGGGATCGGTGAGGGGGACCGGAACCTCAAAAATTTTCTGCAAATTTTTGAAAAAACTGTTTGACAACAGGGAAACCATCCCTTATAATACTAATCGTGTCATTACGAGGTACCATATGATTTTAGATGTAAGAACCATTCTTCATACGCCGGGTAAACACCTGCCTTTCCAGTTTGAGCTGGATCTCTCCGATTTGGAGTTTGGCGGGCGGTATCCCATCAGTCGGCCTGTGGTCGTCGAGGGCGAGGTGCGAAACACCGCCACCGTCCTGGAACTGGACCTGACGGCTGAGACAGTCCTGGATGCCGTGTGCGACCGCTGCGGCAAGGAATTTTCCCAGGAAAAGTCTGTTCCGTTCAGCTGTATGCTGGCGGAGGCGCTGGAAAACGGGGAAAACGATGAGATCGTGCTCCTGGAGGACGGAAAAGTTGATTTGGGCGATTTGGCCCAGACAGCGTTCATCCTTGGAATGGACACCAAAACATTGTGTTCGGAAGATTGTAAAGGACTGTGCCCGCGTTGCGGCGCTGATCTGAACCTCGGCCCCTGCTCCTGTAAAAAGGAAGTGGATCCGCGGCTTGCAGTTCTGGCCAAGCTTTTAGAGAACAAAGAATAAATTACAAATTAGGGCAGGCCCAAAGCCTGAGCCTTTGAACGATCAAGGAGGTGTCACAATGGCAGTACCTAAGGGAAAAGTATCCAAAGCAAGACGCGACAAGCGCCGCAGCTCCGTTTGGAAGCTGGAGGCTCCCGGTCTCGTTGCATGCCCCAAATGCGGTGCTCTGCACCTGCCTCACAGAATGTGCCCGGATTGCGGGACTTACAATGGCCGTGAAGTCAAGGTCGTGAAGTCCGTCATCGCGAAGTAAGGACACCATATGTGTTTTTTAGGAGGGAAGAGGTTTCTTCCCTCCTTTAAACTGTCTTTAGGAGTTTTCCGCCTGCGGCATGCAGCTCGTCTGTTCCGGACAGCGGGCTTGATTTTTTCTTGCTATCCCGCCGAACGGCGGGTATAATAAAGTTGTTACAATATAAATTAGAAGGGAAGTGAGGCCGATGAAACCCATCGTCGCCATCGTGGGCCGACCCAATGTGGGAAAGTCCATGCTGTTCAATAAGCTGATTGGCAAGCGGCTTTCCATTGTGGAGGATACCCCGGGCGTCACCCGTGACCGCATATACGGAGAGACAGACTGGAATGGCCGTTCCTTTACCCTGATCGACACCGGCGGCATTGAGCCACGCACGGACAACCAGATTCTGGAGTTCATGCGGGACCAGGCACAGATTGCCATTGAGAATGCCACCGTCATCATTTTTCTCACCGACATCAAGACCGGCTTGACCGCCTCCGATCAGGAGGTCGCCAGTATGCTGCTGCGCAGCGGCAAGCCCATTGTGCTTGCCGTCAATAAGATGGACTCCACCGGCATTCCTGACCCGGATTACTACGAGTTCTATAACCTGGGGCTGGGCGATCCCATTGCCGTTTCCGCCGTTCACGGCCATGGTACCGGCGATCTGCTGGACGCCTGCGTGCAGTATTTTCCCCCCGAGGAGGAAGAGGAGCCTGAGGATGACGCCATCAAGGTGGCCGTCATCGGCAAGCCCAACGCCGGTAAGTCCTCTCTCATCAATAACATCCTGGGCGAGAACCGGGTTATCGTCTCCAACGTGGCCGGCACCACCCGGGACGCCATCGACTCCCGCTTTGAAAATGAGCAGGGCAAGTTTGTCTTCATCGACACCGCGGGCATTCGCCGCCGTTCCAAGGTTCAGGAGGATATTGAGAAATACTCTGTACTCCGGGCTACCATGGCCATCGACCGGGCCGATGTGTGCCTCATTATGATCGATGCCACGGAGGGTGTCACGGAACAGGATACCAAGGTGGCAGGTCTGGCCCACGAGGCGGGCAAGGCCAGCATCATCGTCATCAATAAGTGGGATCTGATCGAAAAGGACGGCAAGACCATGGATCATATGCGGGAGGATGTCCGCCGGGATCTGGCATTCATGCCCTATGCCCCCATTCTCTTCATCTCCGCCAAGACCGGCCAGCGTGTGGACCGACTGTTTGAGCTGATTGACTACGTCTCCAACCAGGCCAGCACCCGCATCACCACCGGCATGCTCAATAACGTGCTGGAGGATGCCCAGACCCGTGTGCAGCCCCCCTCTGACAAGGGCCGCCGCCTGAAGATCTACTATATGACCCAGGTGGGCATCCGTCCTCCGCACTTTGTGGTGTTCTGCAACGATGCACGACTCTTCCACTTCTCCTATCAGAGATATCTGGAAAACTGCATCCGCAACACGTTCGGCCTGGAGGGTACGCCCATTATCCTGTCGATTCGGCAGAAGGGTGATAAGGAGGATTGATCGCTGTGGGAGCTGTCATTGGACAAATCGCAATGTTTCTGGGATCGGCGATTGCTGCCTATTTCCTGGGCTGCTTCAACGGCGCGGTGATCGTCTCCAAATACATCCTGCGGGATGATGTGCGCAAGCACGGCAGCGGCAACGCGGGCCTGACCAATTTCTTCCGCACCTTCGGAGGCCCCCTGACCCTGGTGGTCATTCTCTGTGATGTGGTGAAGGCTATTCTGGCTCTTTTGGTCAGCGAGGCTCTGCTGGGCGGCATGGTAACGCTGGAATTTTCCAAGTATTGGGGCGCCCTCTTCTGCCTGCTGGGCCACATGTTCCCCTGTATGTTCCACTTCATGGGCGGCAAGGGAATCCTCTCCGGCGGCACCATTGCCATTATGATCGACTGGCGGGTAGCGCTGGTGGTCTGGGGCGGCTTCATCGTCCTGGCGGTGGCGACCCGGTATGTGTCTCTGGGCTCCTGCTGGGCAGGGGCCAGCTTCCCCTTTGCCACCTGGTTTGTGTTCCGTGATCCGGTGCTGACCGTTCTGGCTGTGCTGATCGGCGGCATGATCCTCTTCATGCACCGGGGAAATATCCAACGGCTGCTGAGCGGGACAGAAAGCAAGTTCAGCATCCATCGAAAGCAATAAACCGTAGTACAAGGGAGGATTCATCATGAAAGCAGTGGTAGTGGGCAGCGGCGGCTGGGGCACGGCCCTGGCACTGGTTCTGTGTGATAATGGCCATGAGACCACTCTGTGGTCCCACAACCCCGCCAAGGCGGACGCCATGGCCAAGACCCGGGAGAATCCGCTTTTGAAGGGAGTTCGCCTGCCAGACGCGCTCTGCGTGACCAGCGACCTCTCCTGCCTGAAGGGGGCAGATCTGGTGATCTCCGCACCGCCCTCTTTTGCGGTCCGTGATACCGGCAGAAAGATGGCTCCCTACCTGAGGCCTGAGACAGTCCTGGTGACGGTGTCCAAGGGCATTGAGCGGGATACCAATCTCCGCCTGAGCCAGGTATTGCAGGAGGAGACCCATTATATCTGTAAAGTGGTAGCCCTTTCGGGTCCCTCTCATGCAGAGGAAGTAGGCATTCGGATGCCCACCGGCTGCGTGGCGGCGTGCCCGGACCGGGATGCGGCCCGCTTTGTGCAGGACGCGTTTATGAACGAGTATTTCCGGGTCTATACCAGCTATGACATCATCGGCGTGGAGCTGGCAGCAGCGCTCAAAAACGTGGTGGCACTCAGTTGCGGCATCTGCGCGGGCCTGGGCTATCAGGACAATACCAAGGCTCTGCTGATGACCCGTGCCATGGCAGAGCTGACCCGGCTGGGCGAGCGGCTGGGCGGTACCCGCCGGACCTTCGGCGGTCTGGCCGGCATGGGCGATTTGATCGTCACCTGTACCTCCATGCACTCCCGGAACAACCGGGCCGGTATCCTGATCGGCCAGGGCAAGAGCGTGCAGGAGGCCATGGACGCCATGGGCGCCGTGGTGGAAGGCTATTACGCTGCGGAGAGCATCCATCAGCTGGCCCAGCGGGAGGGCGTGGACATGCCCATCTGCAAGTGCATCTATCAGGTACTCTACCAGGGCATGAAGGTGAGGGATGTGGTTCCTCAGCTGATGAATCGTGCCAAAAAGGACGAGCTGCTGGAACGGGAGTGGCTCTGAGCATCATGAGAAAAGGGAGCGTATCGACGTCTGGTCGATACGCTCCCTTTCTGCGTTCCCTGTCAGGCTGTTCAGCCCTGATGCAGTCCTTCCAGCAGGGCATCGAATTCGCTTTTCTGCCGTAGAATCTGCTTATGGTAGCGGTCCTCCTCTGAAAAAATGCAGCCGCAGTACTTCTGCATATAAAAGCCCAGCTCCCGGGCCCGCTGATTTCCGGCGCGAAAATTGGGACGGAAATCCCGGTACAGGAATTCCACGCCGTACTCCTTGGCAAAGCGCTCACCGGCGGCGGCAATTTTCTCGTGGTTTTGATAGAGACTGGCCAGCAGGGTGGAGGTGAAGTGGGTGAAGCCGTGCTCCTTGGCGAAGCGGGCAGTGGCCTCCAGCCGGGTCTCGTAGCAGTAGGTGCAGCGACCGGGAATGTCATTTGCAACGTGCTGCACAAATTCCAACAGACCGTAGTCCTCCTGGACCAGGACTTCCATGTTGATGGTGGGGGCGTACTCCAGGAGACAGTTGCGGCGGGCCTCATATTCCTTCCAGGGATGGACGTTGGGATTATACCAGAATGCCACCGGCTCAATGCCTTCCGACCGCAGAGGGTCGATGCAGGAGAGGGAGCAGGGAGCACAGCAGGTGTGCAGCAATACGCGGTCAGTCATTAAAAGTGCCTCATTTCTATCATGAATGGTAACAGTATATCATAGTTTTTTGAAATGTCCAGATATCGTAAAAACGATTTCTTAACGAAACGTTTATACATTTTTGGAAGAATGCCAATTGCGGTTAACGTCGAAAAAGAGTAATATACCATAGAATATGGAGATGCGCGGGCTGGAGAGTATCAGGCCCGATACAGAGGAGGTATCCAAGTGAAGGTCGGTCTTGATGTGGGATCCACCACCATCAAATGTGTGGTGCTGGACGATACGTACCACATCGTTTACAGTACATATGAGCGCCACTACAGCCACATTTTGGAGAAGTCTGAGGAGCTGCTGCGCCGTGTTGCGGCGGAGTATGTGCCTGGCGGAACGGCGCAGTTTGCCATTTCCGGATCTGCGGGAATGGGTATGGCAGAGAGTGTCGGTGTCCCCTTTGTACAGGAGGTATTTGCCACTCGTGTGGCGGCCAACCGCCTGGTTCCCGGCACAGACGTCATCATTGAGCTGGGGGGAGAGGACGCCAAGATCCTGTTCCTCACCAACGGCACAGAGGTCCGGATGAATGGTTCCTGTGCCGGTGGTACCGGCGCATTCATCGACCAGATGGCAACGCTTCTGAAAATGAGCGCGGAAGAAATGGACGCTGCGGCCCAGAAGTCGGAAAAAATCTATACGATTGCCTCTCGCTGCGGCGTGTTTGCCAAGAGCGATGTCCAGCCTCTCATCAACCAGGGCGCTAAAGCGGAGGACATCGCTGCAAGCATCTATCAGGCGGTGGTGAATCAGACCATCGCGGGGCTGGCCCAGGGACGTCCCATTCATGGCAAGGTGCTGTATCTGGGCGGCCCGCTGACCTTCTCTCACTGCCTGCGGGAGAGCTTTGACCGGACACTGGAGGTGCAGGGCACCTGCCCGGAAAACAGCCTCCTGTTTGTGGCATTGGGTGCCGCGTTTTACTCCGATCAGAGCTTTGACTTGAGCGGCCTGGCCGATCAGCTGCGCCGGCACGGCGTGGTGGAGACCTACAGGAGCCAGCCGCCTCTGTTTCGGAGCCGGGAGGAGTACGAGGAATTCCGCGCCCGCCATGCCAAGGCATCGGTGCCCCGGGTTCCCTTTGAAACGAATTACGAAGGGCCGGTTCACATCGGAATCGACTCCGGCTCCACCACTGTGAAGCTGGTGGTCATCGACCAGGAAAAGCGGATTCTATTTACCGATTATCGACCCAACCTGGGTAACCCGGTGCCCCTGATCCGGGAGGTGCTGAGTCAGCTCTGCCGGGAACACCCGGCACTGCGTGTGGCGTCTGTAACCACCACGGGCTACGGTGAGGAGCTGGCCAAAGCGGCTTTCCACGCCGACTACGGCGTGGTGGAGACAGTGGCTCATTTCATTGCTGCCCGCCACTTTCTGCCCGATGTGGACTTTATCATTGACATCGGCGGCCAGGATATGAAGTGCTTTAAAATTGATCAGGGCGCCATCAGCAACATCTTCCTGAATGAGGCCTGCTCCTCCGGCTGCGGCAGCTTTTTGCAGACCTTCGCCCAGGCGCTGGGCTACGATATGAAGGAGTTTGCCGAGTTGGGCCTCTTTGCGGAACGTCCGGTGGATCTGGGCAGCCGGTGCACAGTATTTATGAATTCCAGTGTCAAGCAGGCACAGAAAGACGGAGCCAGCATTGAAAACATCTCTGCGGGCCTCGCCATCTCCGTGGTGAAAAACGCCATCTACAAGGTGATCCGCGCCTCCTCTCCCGAGGAGCTGGGACGAAACATTGTGGTGCAGGGCGGCACTTTTTACAATGAGGCGGTCCTGCGGGCCTTTGAGAAGGAGATGGGCGTTGATGTCATCCGCCCTGACATTGCCGGCCTGATGGGTGCCTTCGGCGCCGCCCTCTTCGGCATGAGCAAGGCGGGGAGCGATCACACCAGCACATTGCTGAGTCGGGAGGAACTCCAGAGCTTCCATCAGGAAACCCGGAGCGAGGTCTGCGGCCGCTGCGGCAACAACTGCCAGCTGACCATCAATACCTTCGCTGACGGCAGCACCTTCATCAGCGGCAATCGCTGCGACCGGCCGGTCACTGGCAAGGAGACGGCGGATGAACTGAATCTCTACGCCTACAAACGCAAGCTGCTGCTGGGGTACAAGCCGGTCCCCGGCAAGCGAGGCAAGATCGGCATTCCGCTGTGCCTGAATATGTGGGAGCTTCTGCCGTTCTGGCACACCTTCTTCACGCAGCTGGGCTTTGCGGTCTACCACAGCCCTCTCTCCAGCCGGGAGCTCTATTTGCAGGGACAGGGAACCATTCCCAGCGACACAGCCTGTTTCCCGGCAAAGCTGGCGCACGGACACATTCGGTTCCTCTCCAAGCTGGGAATGGATGCCATTTTCTATCCCTGCATGACCTATAACCTGGATGAGGGCCTGGGCGATAATCACTTTAACTGCCCGGTGGTGGCCTATTATCCCGAGGTGCTGGCAGGCAACTGCCCGGAGCTGCGGGATACCAAATTCATCTATGACTACGTGGGCCTGCACCGGCCCAAGGATTTCCCGGGGAAAATGCACGCCATACTGAGCCAGTATTTCCCGGGCATCTCCCGGTCTGAGGTGCGGACGGCGGCGGACGCGGCCTATGCCGAGTATGCCCGCCACATGGCGCAGGTCCGGCAGGAGGGTGAGCGAATCATTGAGAAGGCCCGGGAAGAGGGAAGGCGCATCATTGTGCTGGCAGGCCGCCCCTATCATGCGGACCCGGAGGTCAACCACGGCATCGACACCCTCATCACCAGAGCCGGTGCGGCAGTGGTGACGGAGGATTCCGTGTCCAACCGGGTGGAGAAGTTTCCCACCACCGTGCTGAACCAGTGGACCTATCACGCCCGTCTGTATGCGGCAGCGAGATACTGCTGTACCCAGCCGGATATGGATCTGGTGCAGCTGGTGAGCTTCGGCTGCGGCGTGGACGCCATCACATCGGACGAGACCCGGGAGATTTTGCAAAGGGGCGGAAAACTGTATACCCAGCTCAAAATTGACGAAATCACCAACCTGGGCGCAGTTCGTATCCGGCTGCGGAGTCTCTTTGCGGCCCTGGATGAGCAGGAGGAGAAACGGAAGGAGGGGGAACATCGTGGAGCCTGATTACCTGAATTACCCCCGGTTCACCCCGGAGATGAAAAAGACCCATACCATTCTGATCCCCAATATGGCTCCGGTTCAGTTCCGCATTTTGGCAGCGGCCATGGCGGAGAGTGGCTACCACTGCGAGCTGCTGGAAAACTGCGGCAGCCAGGTGGCGGAGCTTGGGCTGAAATATGTGCATAACGATACCTGCTATCCGGCACTGCTGGTGATTGGTCAGTTCCTGGACGCCCTGGGCTCCGGAAAGTATGATCTGGACCACACGTCCCTCATTATCACCCAGACCGGCGGCGGCTGCCGTGCCTCCAACTACATCCATCTGCTGCGCAAGGCACTGGCAAAGGCGGGCTACGGCCAGGTGCCGGTGGTGAGCCTGAATTTCTCCGGCTTGGAGAAGGATTCCGGGTTCCCCATGACCATCCCCTTCCTGCAAAAGATGCTGGCGGCGGTGAGCTACGGCGATCTGCTCTGTGCCCTCCGTGCCCAGACCCAGCCCTACGAGGTGGAGAAGGGTGCGGCGAAGGCCATGCAGGAGCAGTGGCTGGACCGCCTCTGCGGTCTGTTCCGGACAGGGAAAGGCCACTCCATGCACGAACTCAAAGCCACCATGCCCAGGATCGCGGCGGACTTTGCCGCCATCCCTGTGGAACGTGTGCCCAAAGTCAAGGTGGGCGTTGTGGGAGAGATCTACGTGAAATACTCGCCTCTGGGCAACAACGACCTGGAGAAGTTCCTGGCGGATCAGGACTGTGAGGTGAACCTGCCCGGAATGCTGGGCTTTTTGCAGTACTGCGTTTACAATCCAGGCGAGACGGCCCGGCTCTATGGCGGCAGCGTCTTTGCAAAGCATCTGCCCAATGTACTGCTGGGCTATATCGGACGGGTGGAACGCATGATTATTGACGCCCTGCGGAGTCACGGGTTCCATGCCCCGCTGCCCTTCCAGGAGCTCAAGGAACTGACGAAGGGCATCATCAGCCGGGGCGACAAGATGGGTGAGGGCTGGCTGCTGACCGCCGAAATGGTGGAGCTGGTGCAGGCGGGCTATGAGAATATCATCTGTGCCCAACCCTTTGGCTGCCTGCCCAACCACATCTGCGGCAAGGGGATGATCAACCGTATCCGGGAGCTGTATCCCCAGGCCAATATCACCCCCATCGACTATGACCCCAGTGCTACCCGGGTCAATCAGGAGAATCGCATCAAGCTGATGCTGGCCGTGGGTCGGGAGCGACTTGTCAACCAGTAAATTGCAGCAGGAGCCGCGTAACGCGACTCCTGCTTTCTCCGGCCCTTTTTTCCCGTCTGTGGAATCTGGCCGGAATTTATTGACGGGGGAGCACTATCGAGGTATAATACCATAGATTTACTATGTAGAAATGATCGGAGGAACCATATATGTGGATCGCAGATCAATGGCAGGATTATGAACTGCTGGACTGTGGCGGGGGAGATAAGCTGGAGCGCTGGGACAAGCAGTTCCTGGTGCGGCCGGACCCTCAGGCCATCTGGGAAACCCCTCACAAAAATCCCGCGTGGAAGCGGGCCAACGCTCGGTATCTCCGGTCTCAGACAGGCGGCGGTCACTGGGAAAAAAAGACCCTGCCTGAGAGCTGGCAGGTCCATTACGGCGATCTGACCTTCCAGGTCAAGCCCATGAACTTCAAGCACACTGGCCTTTTCCCGGAGCAGGCGGTCAACTGGGATTTCGTGATGAATAAGATTCGGAACGCGGGCCGCCCCATCCGGGTCCTGAATCTCTTTGCCTATACCGGCGGTGCCACGGTAGCCTGTTCCAAGGCGGGGGCTTCCGTGTGCCATGTGGACGCTGCCAAGGGCATGGTGTCCTGGGCACGTGAGAATGCAAAGCTCTCCGGCCTGGAGGATGCCCCCATCCGCTGGATCATCGACGACTGCGCCAAGTTCGTGGAGCGTGAGATTCGCCGGGGGAAGACCTACGATGCCATCATCATGGACCCGCCCTCCTACGGCAGAGGTCCTGGCGGCGAGGTGTGGAAGCTGGAGGAGAACCTGTATCCCTTCGTGAAGCTGTGCGCGGGCGTCCTCTCGGACAAGCCGCTGTTCGTGCTGATCAACTCCTATACCACGGGACTTGCTCCCTCGGTGCTGGGCTACATTCTGAATCAGGTGGTGGGCACCAAGTATGGCGGTCACTGCACCTGGGATGAGCTGGGCCTGCCTGTGACAGAGACCGGTCTGGCATTGCCCTGCGGCGCTACCGGCCGCTGGTTCAGCGAATGATCCGGTGCCCGGAACGGGCATCAAACTGAAATTAACGAATGTGAGTGCGTGAGAATATGGCAACGATGATCAAAACAGAAGACCTCTTCTACGCCTATCCGGCAGAGGAGGGGGAGCAGCAGACCTATGCGCTTCAGGGTGTCGACCTCTCCATTGAACAGGGGAGCTTTGTGGTGGTACTGGGCCATAACGGCTCCGGCAAATCCACATTGGCCAAGACGTTCAATGCGGTGCTGCTGCCTGCGGGCGGCAAGGTCTATGTGGAGGGCCTGGACACCACCGACGAATCTCTGCTGCTGGCTATCCGGCAGCGGGTGGGCATGGTGTTCCAGAACCCGGATAACCAGATTGTGGCAAACGTGGTGGAGGAGGATATCGCCTTTGCTCCGGAGAATCTGGGTGTTCCGTCAGAGGAGATCCGCCGTCGGGTGGATGACGCACTGAAGGCCGTGAATATGAGCGAGTTTGTGCGCCATGCGCCCCATCTGCTCTCCGGCGGACAGAAGCAGCGCATCGCCATTGCCGGTGTCATTGCCATGGAACCTCGCTGCATCGTTCTGGACGAGGCTACGGCCATGCTGGACCCTATCGGACGGCGGGAGGTGCTGACGGCAGTCCACCGGCTGAACAAGGAAAAAGGCATCACGGTGGTGCTTATCACCCACCATATGAACGAGGCGGAGCTGGCAGACCGGGTCATCGTTATGGACCACGGAAGACCCGCACTGGACGATACGCCCCGGAAGGTGTTCGCCCAGGTGGAGCGGCTGCGGGCCATGGGCCTCACCGTGCCGGATACGGTGGACCTGCTGGACCGGCTGAAAAACGATGGCTGGCAGGTGCCTCTGGAAGCCCTCACGGTGGACGAATGCGCCGATGCCATCTGCGCGGTCATGCACACAAACTAACTGGAAGGAACGAAAGAAATTGGAACCGATCCTGCAAATCAAACATCTGACCCATACTTATGGTATCGGGACACCCTTCCAGCGCAGTGCGGTGGAAGATATGAGCTTCGATATTTATCCCGGCGAATTTGCTGGCATTATCGGTCACACGGGCTCCGGCAAGTCCACGCTGATCCAGCATCTCAACGGACTGCTCAAGCCCACCAGCGGCCAGATTCTGCTCAATGGCAAAGATATCTGGGCGGAGCCCAAGAAGATTCGAAATGTCCGTTTTCAGGTGGGCCTGGTGTTCCAGTACCCGGAATACCAGCTCTTCGAGGAGACGGTTTATAAAGACATCGCCTTCGGCCCTGCCAATATGGGCAAGACCGGAGACGAGCTGGATCGATGCGTCCGGGAGGCTGCCCGCATGGTGGGCATTCTGGACGACCAGCTGGAGAAATCGCCCTTTGAACTCTCCGGAGGTCAGAAGCGGCGGGTGGCCCTGGCGGGCGTGCTGGCCATGGAGCCTCAGGTGCTGATCCTGGACGAGCCCACGGCAGGCCTGGACCCGGCCGGGCGGGAAAATCTCATGGCAAATATCCGGGATTACCACCGGAACAAGCAGCGCACCATCATCCTGGTGAGCCACAGCATGGACGAAATTGCCCAGAACGTGGACCGCCTTTTGGTGCTTAAGTCCTCTCACATTCTGATGAGCGGCACCCCGGCGGAGGTGTTCGGCCGGGCGGATGAGCTGATTACAGCAGGCCTGGATGTACCCCAGGTGACGCGTATTGCCATGGCACTCAAGCAGCGGGGCGTGGACATTGACCCCGCAGTCTACACGGTGGAAAAGCTGGAGCAGGAGCTGCTGGCTGCCCGGAAAGGCGGCGCGGTATGCTGAAAGACATTACCCTGGGTCAGTATTTCCCCGGCGACACCGTCGCCCATCGGCTGGACCCCCGGACGAAGATTTTGATGGTGTTGTTCTACATCATCGCTCTGTTTTGTGCCAAAGATCTCATCACCTACGGCATCCTGGCACTGTGTCTGGCACTGTGCGTTCACATCTCCAAGGTGGGCGTCCGCTCCCTGGTACGAGGCTTGAAACCGGTGACCATCATCATCATTTTCACGGCTACGCTGAACCTGTTTTTCACCCCCGGTACAAAGATCCTCTTCCAGTGGGGCATTCTGCAAATTTCTGACACCGGTATCCATAACGCAGTATTCATGGTTCTGCGGATCATGATGCTGATTATGGGCACCTTCCTCATGACCTACACCACCAGCCCCATCTCTCTGACCGACGGCCTGGAACGGCTGCTGAACTGGATGAAGGCACTGCATGTGCCGGTTCATGAGCTGGCGACGATGATGTCCATTGCCCTGCGATTCATCCCCACCCTGGTGGAGGAGACGGACAAGATCATGTCTGCCCAGAAGGCACGAGGTGCTGATTTTGAAAGCGGCAATCTCTTTGAGAAGGCCAAAGCCCTGATCCCCATTCTGGTACCACTGTTTATCAGTGCGTTCCGGCGGGCCGATGAGCTGGCTACGGCAATGGAGTGCCGCTGCTACCACGGCGGCGAGGGCCGCACCAAACTGAATGTGCTGAAGTACCAGCGGCGGGATATCCTGGCTCTGGTGGTCAGCGGGGCTATTATGGTGGGAGTCATCGTGCTGAGCCGATTCGGTCTGTAAGCCCAAAAGGAGTATGAAACCATGCGGAATATCGCATTAAAACTGATGTATAACGGCACCGCCTACCACGGCTGGCAGGTGCAGAAGAACGCCGTGACCGTCTGTGAGACGCTGGAAAAGGCCATCGCCCAGATTTGCGGCGGGCCGGTGCATCTCACTGGCTGCGGGCGGACGGACGCCGGAGTTCACGCCCAGCACTACATCGCTAACTTCCGCACGGAGTCCCGCATTCCGGTGGAGCGGCTGCCCTTTGCCATCAATACCCATACGCCGGAGGACATTGCGGTCAAGCAGGCCTATGAGGTGGCAGAGGACTTCAACGCCATCGGCTCCTGCATCAAAAAGGAGTATACCTACCGCATCTACAACTCTCGGTTTAAAAACCCTTTCTATGTCAATCGGGCCTATTTCTACCCCAAAAAGCTGGACGAGGAATTTTTGAACCGGGCGGCTCATCAGTTTGTGGGCACCCATGACTTCCGGGCGGTGCGGTCTGTGGGCACGGAGACCCGGTCTACGGTTCGCACCATCTACTGGTGCGATGTGGCCCGCAATGGAGATCTTCTGGAATTGAAGGTCTGCGCCAATGGATTTTTGTATAATATGGTACGTGCCATCACCGGTACCGTGCTCTACGCGGCGGAGGGGAAGTTTGCCCCGGAGGACATTCCTGCCATTCTGGAGAGCGGTGATCGAACTGCGGCCGGTCCCACAGTCCCCCCCGGCGGTCTGTACCTGACAAGACTTTGGTATGAGGATGAGCGACTCAATGGCTGAACACACGATCAAGGATATCTGGAATGACAACGATGGAGCGGGGAAGCGGGAAGTGAAGAAATCCCGATCCGTTCTGAGCTTTGTGGCCTTTGGCCTGATATTGCTGCTGGTGCTGGGTGTGGTGCTGCTGGCAGCCTACCGGGACGGCACCGGTTTTGACGTGCTGCGCCGGTTTCTGAACTACGGACGTGCCGAGTCAGTGGGCGGCGAGGCAATTTACGACTATGACGCCTCCACCCAAAATCGTTTCGTGGTGCTGGGTGACCGCCTGGCGGTGCTCTCGGACACCTCGTTGAAGCTCCTGAGCCGGGACGGCAAGGAGCTTTGGTCCACCACAGTGAAGATGTCATCTCCCGCACTGGTGTGCGGCGGCGATCGGGCAGTGGCCTACGGCGTCGGCGGCACCCAGCTCTATGTGATGGATGAGAAGGGCCTGCTGCGAACCCTGGAAACCAGCGAAGAAGAGGCGTTCTTGACCGTAACGGTGAATCACGCCGGTTGGCTGGCAGTCACAACGGAGGACCCCAACTACAAGAGCTGTGTCACCGTCTATAACAATAAGCTGGAGAAGGTATTCAGGTTCCAATCCTCACGGCGCTTTGCCGTGGACGGCTATGTGACAGACGACTGCAAGATGCTGGCAGCGGTGACGCTGGGCCAGGAGAACAGTGTGTTTGTCAGCAACATCCTGCTCTATGATCTGTCCCAGCAGGAACCGGTGGCAGACTACGACGTCAGCGACGGCCTGGTGTTTGAAATCGGAGAGATGGGCGGCATGCTGGCCACTGTGGCGGATACCAGCCTCACTTTTGCCGATCACCGGGGCAAAGTCAACGGCGTCTATGCCTATCCGGGCGAATTTCTGCGAGAGTACAGCCTGGATGCGGACGGATTCGCCGCACTGCTGCTGAACCGGTATCAGTCCGGCAGTGTGGGCCGCCTGGTGACAGTCGGTACCGACGGCACAGAGATTGCAACTCTGGATATCAGCGGTGAGGTGCAGAGTATGTCCGCCTGCGGACGGTATCTGGCGGTTTTGTATCTGGACAGCCTGGTGATCTACAATCAGAATCTGGAAGTTTACGCCTCTCTGCAAGGCACCCGCAATGCCCGGGAGGTGCTGGTCCGTCCCGATGGGTCGGCACTTCTGCTCTCTGCGGAGGAAGCAACGATCTTCCTGCCCTGATGGGCACCCTTCCGCAAATTCACAAATCGTTTACGGGTAAAAGGTAGGAAAATGAAATGCAACCTGTTATAATAGATGCTGTTGTTGTGTGCGTTTTGGCGGGTTTTGCCTTCTATGGCGCACACCGCGGCCTTTTCCGTGCGCTGGCCGGCCTGCTGGCTGTTGTGTTGGCACTGTTGGGTGCCGGGCTTTTTGCAAAGACCCTGGCGCAGCCTGCGGCGGATCTGCTGGCGCCTGCCATCGAAAAGCGCATTGAACAGCGGGTAGAGGAAGCCATCTCTTCCCAGGCGGACCCACCGGAGCTTCCGGAAAGTGAAAACCACATGTCCGAACGCGTGCAGGCATTGCTGGAACGGATGGGAATGGACCCGGACGCAGTGGATACCCTGTCATCCCGGATTCTGGAAAAGATTCAAAAGACAGGTGTGTCCTTGGGTTCTGCTGTGGTGGAGAGCATGATGTACTCCATTTTATACGGGGTGCTGTTCATCCTGTCGTTTCTGGCGCTGCTGCTGGCCTTCCGCCTGCTGGCCCGGGCTTTTGACCTTGTGCTGAAATTGCCGGTGCTCCATGGCCTCAATACCCTGGGCGGCGCTGTCGCCGGCCTGGTGGAGGCAGGACTTTTGCTGTTTCTGGCAATCTGGGCGGCCCGGCGGTTGGGCGTTTCCTTTGAGACGGATTTTGTGGCCGCTACCCATGTTTTGCGATTCTTCACGACCAATACGCCGTTGAGCGTGTTGTCGTTTCTGCTCTGACGGCAAGGCTTGAGCCGTTTGATTATCTGGAGGTATACGATACATGCAGCCTACACTTTGTTCAAGATGTAAGAAAAATGTCGCCGTAGTCTTCATTTCCAAAATGGAGGGCGATAAAATGGTCAACGAGGGCCTGTGCCTGAAGTGTGCCAAGGATCTGGGCCTGCCCCAGGTGAACGACATGATGAAGCGCATGGGCATCTCTGATGACGATCTGGAGACCCTGACCAACGAGATGATGCAGGCGTTCAATGGTGTGGAGAACATCGAGGACCTGCCTGACGGGGAAGAGGGCGATGAGGAGGAAGGCAAGACCGCCACGTTCCCGTTCCTGAACCGCCTGTTCTCCGGCAGCGAGCCTGCCAGTGAGGACGGCACTGCCGATGGTGAGCCCCGGGAAAAGAGCCGGAAAGAGTCTAAAAACTCTAGGCGCAAGTACCTGGAAAACTACTGCATCAATCTGACCCAGCGGGCCAAGGATGGCAAGCTGGACCCGGTGATCGGTCGTGCCCAGGAGATCGAGCGTGTGATTCAGATTCTGAACCGCCGCCAGAAGAATAACCCCTGCCTGATCGGTGAGCCCGGTGTGGGCAAAACCGCCATTGCAGAGGGCCTTGCCCAGCGGATTGCCGAGGGGAGCGTGCCCTTCAAGCTGCGGGACAAGGAGGTCTATCTGCTGGATATGACCGCACTGGTGGCCGGTACACAGTTCCGTGGCCAGTTTGAGAGCCGCATGAAAGGCCTGATCGAAGAGGTTAAGCGTCTGGGCAACATCATTCTGATGATCGATGAAGTCCATACCATCGTGGGCGCAGGCGACGCAGAGGGCAGCATGAATGCCGCCAACATTCTCAAGCCAGCCCTGAGCCGCGGCGAGATCCAGGTGATCGGCGCCACCACCTTCAACGAGTACCGCAAGTCCATTGAGAAGGACACCGCACTGGAGCGCCGCTTCCAGCCCGTCATCGTCAATGAGCCCTCCATCGAGGAGTCTATCCAGATTATGAAGGGCCTGGCTCCCCAGTATGAGAAGTACCATGGCGTCAAGATCTCCGACGGCATCCTGCGTCAGGCAGTGCTGCTGTCCGAGCGCTACATTACGGACCGCTTTCTGCCGGATAAGGCCATTGACCTGATTGACGAGGCCTGCTCCGACCTGAACCTGAAGGACCCCAATATTTCCCGCCGCATGGAAATCCAGCGGGAGTTGGATGATTTCCGGAAGGAAATGACCATGCTGGAGGAAGCCGCTGCCCAGGAGGGCGGCGAGATGGACTATGAGCGCATGGCCATAATCAAGAGCAAGGAGATGCAGCTCAACACCGAGCTTCAGGCCCTGCTGGACAAGGGCGATCCTGTTTTGTCCATGGAGAACCTGGCCCACGTCATTGAGCTTTGGACCAAGATTCCCGCCTCCCGTATCCGAGAGCAGGAGTTCCAGCGGCTGAGCCAGCTGGACCGTCGTCTCAAGCAGCACATCATCGGCCAGGATCAGGCCATTGCCTCCGTCAGCGCCGCTGTGCGTCGGAATCGGGTGGGCATCTCCCCCAAGCATAAGCCTGTCAGCTTCATCTTTGTGGGTGCCACCGGTGTGGGCAAGACGGAGCTGGTGAAGCAGCTGGCCACCGACCTGTTCAATACTCCGGACGCTTTGATCCGGCTGGATATGTCCGAGTTCATGGAGAAGCACTCTGTTTCCCGGATTGTGGGCTCTCCCCCCGGCTATGTGGGCTATGACGAGGCTGGACAGCTGACTGAAAAGATCCGCCGCAAGCCCTACGCCGTGATCCTTTTTGATGAGATCGAAAAGGCTCACCCCGACGTGCTGAATGTGCTGCTCCAGATTCTGGACGATGGCGAGATCACCGATTCCCACGGCCGGAAGGTGAATTTTGAAAACACCATCATCGTCATGACCTCCAATGCCGGCAGCGCCAGCCAGGAGGGCATGGTGGGCTTTGACCGCACCTCCAACGAGCGGGATCACGAGCGAGCCATGAAGGCATTGCAGCAGTTCCTGCGGCCGGAGTTTATCAACCGTGTGGATGAGGTGATTACCTTCAACCGTCTCAGTGAGGAGAACTTCCAGGGCATTGCCCGCATCATGCTGGAGGAGCTGAAGACCTCCTTGGGAGACAAGGGCATTACCTTCACCTATGACGACGCACTGGTGGAGCTGCTGACCAAGAAGTCCTTCTCCCGCACCTACGGCGCCCGCAATTTGCGCCGGACCATCCAGAAGGAACTGGAGGACCCCATGGCCACCAAGATCATCGACAGCTACGAGCATCCTGTGTCCCAGGTGCGGGCCACGGTGGAACAGGATGAGGTGCAGATTTATACACTGTAACCGTGTGTTTGGAGGGGAGAGCATGTTATTCCGAAAGGACATTGATCCCCGCTGCGCCTATTGCAAGCGGGGACAATTGATCAACGAGCGGGAAGTGGCTTGCGTGAAGAAGGGGATCGTGCCTATGGAGTCCCAATGCCGGGCTTTCAAGTATGATCCTCTCAAGCGGGTGCCGCCCCGTCCGGCATCTCTGGATACCGGAAAACTGAAAGAAGAGGATTTTTCACTGTGACAGCTCCAAAGTTTGTTCTTTGGAAAATACACAGTCCGTCCTATCAGGGATAAAATCCAAACAGGCGCCGGGAGTGAGTTCCCAGGCGCCTGTTTTCAAAAGGGAGGGCTTTTGATGAAGATCAGAAAGGTTTGGACGGTGGTATACAGTGCCACTGGAAATACGAAGGCCGTGGCGGAGGCAGCGGCAAAGGCGGCAGCGGAGACGCTGGGTGTCTCCTGGGAGGCAGTAGACTTTTCTGTTCCGGCAGAGCGGGAGCGGGAACGGACCTTCACCGGAGAAGATTTGGTGTTTGCGGCCACACCTACCTATGCGGGTAAGATGCCCAATAAGCTGCTTCCGGATTTTCAGGAAAAGCTCCGGGGAAACGGTGGCTTTGCGGCAGCCATCGTCACCTTCGGCAATCGCAGCTATGACAACGCCCTGGCGGAACTGTGCGTCACACTGGAGCGAGATGGCTTTCATACGGTCTCTGGCGGGGCCTTTGTGGGCCAGCACGCCTTTGCGGTGAAGCTGGCGGCGGGGCGGCCTGACGCAGACGACCTGGTACAGGCCGGTGCCTTCGGAGTCCGGACGGCGGAGAAGGTCCGCGACCTGGGCCAGATCCCCGCGCCCGTTGCGGTTCCCGGGGATGCAGACGCCCCCTACTATGTCCCCAAGGGCGTGGACGGGGCACCAGCCAAGTTCCTGAAAAGCAAGCCAAAGACGCGGGAGGAGCTGTGCGATGGCTGTGGCATCTGTGCTGCCGTGTGTCCAATGCGTGCCATTGATCCAGAGGATGTGCTTCAGGTGCCTGGCGTGTGCATCAAGTGCCATGCCTGCGTTCGAAAGTGTCCCACCGGTGCCAAGTATTTTGATGATCCCGCCTTTCTCTCCCATCTTGCAATGCTGGAGCAAAACTTCACGGCAGAGAAGGAAAACGAGCTGTTTTTCTGATGTCTCTCCGAATTGAAACAGCACCCCGTTTGGGTTCAGGACCAGATCCTGCGCCCAAATTGGGGTGCTGTTTGTTTCAAGTAGAGGCAGAAACAGCGGGAGGATCCACCGGGAGATCGGTGGATGACTCCGCAGGAGCAGCATTGCAGTAGCGATTATAGAGAGTCACGTGGTCATAGATGGCGCACCAGGAGCTGTAGCCATCTGCGGTGACACAGATGAAACGGTTGCCCTGGGAGTCCTCACCGCAGCTGGCGGCGCAGCTGCCCGACTGAGACACATAGCCGGTCTTGGCACCAATTACATCTATGTCGCCGGTGTCCTTGTCCTCGATGCGGCGCAGGAACCAGTTGGAGAGGACCTGACCGTCGGGGTGGTCACTCGTGGGGATGGTTTCATAGGTGCGGGCGTCCAGCACCTTGCGGCAGAGCTCGTTTTCCATGGCGGCCCGGAGGATCAGTGCGATATCCTGAACGGTGCATTGATGCTCCTGATCGTAGATGCCCACGCAGTTGGTGAAGTGAGCGGACTCCGAGGCACCCAGTTCCTTCAATTTTTCATTCATCATCTTTACAAAGGCCTCGTGAGAGCCAGCGACATACTGGGCCAGACCCAGGGCGGCATCGGCGCCGGAGGAGAGGATGGTGCCATAGAGCAGCTCCCGCACGGGGACGGTCTCGTCCACCATCAGTCCTACCACGCTGCACCCGTTGACATAGCTGTAGTCGGTGATTTCCCGGGTCATGGTGAAGGGCTTGTCCAAATCTGCCTCGGTGAGGTTTTCCGCTGCCACCAGCAAAGTCAGGATCTTGGTCATAGAGGCGGGAGAGATAACGGTGTCCGCACTCTTTTCTGCCAGAACATTGCCGGTCTGCACGTCGATCACAATGGCGTGTTTGCTTGGCAAATCCTCTCCGATGACTGCTGTGGAGGCGGTCCGGTTCAGCTGAAAAACTTTGGGCTCCGGCTTCTCCGAAAGGACCGGCGGCGCCGGCGGAAGCGTGGAAGCGGCGATGGGAAGCGTTTCATTCTGCTTTTTCTCTTCACGGTGATGGTTGACAGCCCAGGCGGAGAGGGCTCCGATCAACACAATGCAGATGGCGCCCACCGGGAGGGCCTGGCGGAGTTGGCGGATGCGGTAGGCACGTTGCTTTTCACGGCGTGCCGCTGCTCGTGCGGCACGGCGGGCAAGACGTTCTTCTTCAGAAATAATGGGGGTATACTGGTCATCCATAAATGAGCTCCTGTCTGTAAAATATGTAAAAATCTGGAATAGTATGCAACCAGAGGGAATGGTAAAATCCGGGGGTGCCGCTGGGCTTCGGGGAAAATAGCACTGCTGTCGGACAGATTTACTCCAATTAGATACATTATAACAGCTGAAAGGAGGAATTTCACCTCTAAATTTCATATGAGGTATGACAATTGTTTTTATAAAAACAGGTTCAAAATCGGAAAAAGACTGTCAGGGCACGGCTAATTTGCATACGCTGGATTGAAAATTAGTCAGGAGGAAGAGCATATGGCACAGGTCACTCATTTTTTTGCCGGAGCAAACAGCGGCGCAGGCTTTCAAAATCTGTTTCCGGAACTTCTGGATCTGGAGACTGCACATGATATGATGGTGCTCAAAGGCGGGCCCGGGGTGGGCAAAAATACATTTATGCGGGAGATTGGGCGGTGCATGGAGCAGGCGGGAACGACGGTAGAATATCTCTGGTGCTCTGGGGACCCGGACTCTCTGGACGGTGTGGTACTGCCGGAACTGCGCTGCGCGGTAGTGGATGGGACGGCACCCCATGTGGTGGAGCCTAAGTATCCGGCAGCAGTGGATCGGTATGTGGATTTGGGGCGGTTCTATGATCTCACCGGAGCCAAAACAGTGGCGGACGCAGTGCGGGAGCAGACTAAGGCCTGCCAGCGGTCCTATGCAAGGGCCTGCCATAGTCTGCGGGCAGCGCGTCTTTTGGAACTGGACGGCGTGGCGGAGGCCGGGCGGTGTCTGGACAGGGGGCGGCTGGACCGACGAATCTCCGGCATCATGAACCGGGAACTGCGGAAAACCGGCACGGAGCAGGGGCGGGTGACACGGCGGTTTCTGGGTACGTTGACCCACCAGGGATACGTCTGGCGGTTTGACACGGTGGATGCCCTCTGTTCCAGAGTCTACGAGCTGGCAGATTCCTGGGAGCGGGCGGGCGAAGTGCTGGACCGGCTGTGCAGAACGGCCTGTCAGCGAAAGTGGAATGTGATTGCCTGCGTATCTCCGGAGGACCCAGACCGCATTGAGCATTTGCTGATTCCCGGCTTGGGGTTGGCATTTGTCACATCCCGTCCCGGAATGGAGTATGGGAAAAAACCGTACCGCAGAATCCGTGTGGATGCCATGGAGGAACCTGCGGACCGAGCGAAGCTGAAATTCCAGAGTAAAATGACTGCTCTGCTGCGGGAGGAGGCGGTGGCGGCTCTGCGGGAGACCAAGGCGGGCCATGATGCCCTGGAAGCGGCACTCCATCCTTATGTAGACTTTGACAGCGTGCAGGCCCTAGCCGCCATTGAGGCTGGGCGACTGCTCAGCTATATGAGTTAAATCGCAAGACTCCGGCCTTCTGTGGCCTGTGATTGCGGGATTGTGCGAAAAAAGAAAGCTCTCGGCATGCAGCCGGGAGCTTTTCCTCCTTGAAAAAGTCTGATCAACAGTGGAACATCCTGAAATCAGAGGGTCTTGGCGCTGCAGAAGAAGGGGCCGCAGGCGGGTTCATGGGAGTGAACATAGGTCCAGGAGAAGGACTCGTCGGTGAGGTACCAGTCCAGATCCTCCGGCAGGGAGACAAGCTCCTCCCGGGATAATTTACGGACGCGGGGCTTGTCGGCGGGAGCGTACTCATAGTAGAACTGATAGCAGTTCTCCCAGTCTATCCCGTCCAGGGCTTTGCGGGCTTCGTCACCCGTTAGACAGGGGACCTGCCCCCAGGTGAAGATGTGCCAGAGGTAGTTGCCCTCGGCCAGCACATGGGGACCCAGGATGGTTTCCGGCAGACCAGGCGCAAAGGCATCCAGCCAGCGCTCCCGGATCTGACGGGGCAGGGAGGGAAAGACCTCTTCCCAGGGCTCCATGGTGGCAACCAGACGATTGATAGGCATGCCCTGCTGGTAGAACTTTGCCTCGTAGTCAGTCATGACGCCCACCGGACCATTTTCGTGAAGATTCCGGGTAACCTCGGAGAGGGAGAATCCGAACTGAGGAATCTCCTCCACAGAGAACTCAAAGAGGGGCTGATTATCCGTCTTGAAGTGGATCTGACCGCCCATTTTCAGAACTTTACGGTAGAGCTTGAGGAAATTGCCGTGGGTCAGACGCCGCTTTGCATGGCGCTGCCCGGGCCAGGGATCAGAGAAGTTCAGGTAGATCCGATCCACTTCGCCGGGAGCAAAGAAGGTGGGGAGCAGCTCTGCATTGGCATCCACGAAAAATACATTGGTGAGACCGGCATTGACACAGCGCTCCATAGCCACCACCATGGCGTCCGGCACCATCTCCACGGCAATGAACAGCACATCCGGTTCTGCTGCTGCCGTGCCGGCGGTGAAGCGGCCTTTGCCGCAGCCCAGCTCCAGCCGAAGCTCTCTGGCCTGGGGCATCAGCTCACGCCACTTGCCCATCATCTCCTGAGGATTCCCGATGAGACGGTCGCCGCAGCGCTCCATCCGGGGAATCAGGTTTTTCTTCTTCCGCATCCGCATTTGAAATTCCTCCTGGACCAGTTATCCATCTAAATTCAGCGCAGTATTCTGCTTTTTTACAATCTGCATCATTGTATCACAGGTAACAGGGCACTGTAAATGCCAATTTCCCCGAACATGCATTTGCCTGCTGGGTGGACTGAATGGGACCGCCTGTACATATATATAATATGCGGCTATGGATCGGTGGAAAAGGGGGACAAGAAGTCCGGCGTTCGCAGCATATAAACACGCTGCAGCTCCTCTGCGGACAGCGGCGGAAACTGTCAGAAAAGGGATGAGAAGGGGGATGTGTTAATCGAATCACAAATTGTATAAATTTTAACGAGTATTTTGTACGAAGTGTAAAAAAGATGAAAAAAGCCTCTCTCAAGCGCATTTGGGACTTGATTAAAGTCACCCGGGACTCTATAATATCATTGTGAGTAAATTAGCAAAGTATCGATTTGCTCTGATTTCCCCCGAGAACCGGCCATCTCTGGTCGGCGACCCAAGCGGCACTCAGGTAGAAAGCCCGAAACGGTTCGAGACAAAATATATGTAATATGGAGGAAAAGTACTATGAAAGTTGCAATTTTTGGCGCAGGTACTATGGGTAGTGGTATTGCTCAGGTCTTTGCAGCTAACGGCCACACCGCTCTGATGTATGCAAGTTCTGTTGCATCTGCACAGAAGCATAAGGATAAGCTGGCTGCATCTCTGGCCAAGCGTGTTGCCAAGGGTAAGATGACCCAGGAAGCTGTTGACGCTCTGCTGGCAAACGTGCTGGTGGAAGAGAAGTCCGCTGCCGCTGATGCTGATCTGGTCATCGAGTGTGTCAAGGAAGAGATGGGCACCAAGCGCGAGCTGCTGCAGGAGCTGGACGAGCTGTGCAAGCCCGAGACCATCTTCGCTTCCAACACCTCTTCTCTGTCCATCACCGAGATGGGCGCAGGGCTGAAGCATCCTGTGATTGGAATGCACTTCTTTAATCCTGTTCCCAGCATGAAGCTGGTGGAGATTATCCGCGGTGCAAACACCCAGCAGGAGACTTTCGACTTCATTTACAAGCTGTCTCAGGAGATCGGCAAGGATCCCGTTGAGGTTGCTGAGGCTCCCGGTTTTGTCGTCAACAAGATTCTGATTCCCATGATCAACGAGGCCATCGGCCTGGTAGAGACTGGTGTGGCTTCTGTTGAGGATATCGATAAGGCCATGCGTCTGGGTGCCAACCATCCCATGGGCCCCTTGGCTCTGGGTGACTTCATTGGCCTGGATATCTGCCTGGCAATCATGGAGACCCTGTTCAACGAGACCGGCGATCCCAAGTATCGTCCCGCTCTGCTGCTGAAGAAGATGGTCCGGGGTGGCCTGCTGGGCAAGAAGACCGGCAAGGGCTTCTACGATTATTCCAAGTAAAATCACGATAGTAAAGGAGTAAATGGTATGGATTTTCATCTGACTAACGAGCAGCAGATGCTCCGTAAGATGTACCGTGAGTTCGCCGAGACCGAAGTCAAGCCTCTAGCTGAAGAGATCGACGAAGAAGAGCGTTTCCCCATGGAGACCGTCGAGAAGATGGCTAAGCTGGGCATGATGGGCATCTATTTCCCCAAGGAGTACGGCGGTGCAGGCGGTGACGTTCTGTCCTACGCCATGGCAGTTGAGGAAATGTCCAAAGTCTGCGGCACCACCGGTGTTATCCTCTCCGCACACACTTCTCTGTGCTGCGCCCCCATTTTTGAACATGGTACTGAAGAGCAGAAGCGCAAGTATCTGCCTGACCTGCTGTCCGGCAAGAAGATCGGTGCTTTCGGCCTGACCGAGCCCAACGCAGGTACTGACGCATCCGGCCAGCAGACTACTGCTGTTCTGGAGGGCGATCACTACGTTCTGAACGGCTCCAAGTGCTTCATCACCAACGGCAATGTGGCTGAGACTTTCGTTGTCTTTGCGATGACCGATAAGACCAAGGGCAACCACGGCATCTCCGCTTTCATTGTGGAGAAGGGCTTCCCCGGCTTCTCTACCGGTAAGCACGAGAAGAAGATGGGTATCCGGGGCAGCTCTACCTGCGATCTGATCTTCGAGGACTGCATTGTCCCCAAGGAGAACCTGCTGGGTAAGGAAGGCAAGGGCTTTAAGATCGCAATGCAGACTCTGGATGGCGGCCGTATCGGTATCGCCGCACAGGCTCTGGGTCTGGGCGAAGGCGCTGTTCAGGAAGCCATTAAGTACACTCAGGAGCGTGTCCAGTTTGGCCGCCGCCTGAGCCAGTTCCAGAACACCCAGTTCCAGCTGGCTGACATGCACTGCCGTATGCAGGCTGCTCAGTATCTGGTTTACGCTGCAGCATGCAAGAAGCAGCTGCACGAGGATTATTCCATGGACGCTTCCATGGCGAAGCTGTTTGCCGCTGAGGCAGCTTCTGACGTGACCCGCCGCGCTGTCCAGCTGTTCGGTGGTTATGGCTACACCCGTGAGTATCCCGTGGAGCGCATGATGCGCGATGCAAAGATTACCGAGATCTATGAGGGTACTTCTGAGGTTCAGCGCATGGTCATTTCCAGCCACCTGGGCGTGAAATAAGATAGGAGGTAAAGGTAATTATGAAAATTATTGTTTGTATCAAGCAGGTTCCCGATACCTCCGGCAAGGTTGCTGTCAATCCCGATGGTACTTTGAACCGTGCATCTATGCAGACCATCACCAACCCAGACGACATGAATGCTCTGGAGGCTGCCCTGAAGATGAAGGACGCCACCAACTGCAAGGTTGTTGTTGTCACCATGGGTCCTCCCCCCGCAGCCGGCATGCTGCGTGAGGCTCTGG
>JAHHSA010000013.1 GCA_020025475.1 Oscillibacter sp. | reverse complement strand
GGGGGCCGCCCCTTGACAGCCCTGGGGGAGATGATAGACTGGAACTATCACTTAGATGGATACGGAGGGACTCCCATGGCAAGTCTGCTGATTGAAAATGCCGCCCATATCGTCACCTGTGACGGCGAGGATCACGTCTATGAAAATGCCAACCTGCTGATGCAAGATGGCGAGATCGTCTATATCGGCACGGAGAAGCAGCAGGCCGACGAGCGCATTGACGGCGCCGGCTGCATTGTCTATCCTGGCCTGATCAACACCCACCATCACCTCTATCAGATTTTCAGCCGGAACCTGCCCCAGGTTCAGAATATGGAGCTCTTCGACTGGCTTCGGACCCTTTACGAGATCTGGAAGAACCTGGGCCGGGATGTGGTGTACAGCAGCTCTCTGACGGGCCTGGGTGAGCTGATGAAAACCGGCTGTACGACCTGCTTTGATCATCACTATGTCTTCCCACAGAACCGGTCCGAGGGCATTCTGGACGCTCAGTTTGCCGCCGCCCGGGAGCTGGGCATCCGTATGTTTGCCTCCCGGGGAAGCATGGATTTGAGCAAAAAGGATGGCGGCCTGCCGCCTGACAGCGTGGTTCAGACTGTGGACCAGATTTTAAAAGACAGCCAGGCCGCGGTGGAGAAATTCCATGACCCCTCCCGCTTCTCCATGCAGCAGGTGGCACTGGCCCCCTGTTCGCCCTTTTCCGTCAGCGAGGATCTGCTGCGGGAGTCTGCCAAGCTGGCCCGCGCACTGGGGGTACGACTCCATACCCATCTGTGTGAGACCAAGGATGAGGAGCGATTTGTGGCGGAGCGCTGCGGGATGCGACCTCTGGCCTACATGGAATCCCTGGGCTGGATCGGTCCGGATGTGTGGTTTGCTCACGGAATCCATTTTAATGACGACGAACTGCGCCATCTGGCTGAGACCGGTACCGGCGTGGCACACTGCCCTATTTCCAACATGAAGCTCTCCTCCGGTGTCTGCCGGATTCCGGAGATGCTGGAGCTGGGTGTGCCGGTGGGCCTGGCTGTGGACGGCAGTGCCAGCAATGACGGTTCCAACCTGCTGGAGGAAATGCGGATGTGCTATCTGCTGCACCGCCTGCACGCCAGCAATCGGGCACCTACCGGCTATGACGTACTGAAAATGGCCACCGCAGGCTCCGCCCGTATCCTGGGGCGGGATGACATCGGCTCCTTGGAAGTGGGGAAGGCAGGCGATCTGTTCCTGCTGGATACCCGCCGGTTGGAGTTGGTGGGTGCGGATCTGGACCCAAAGTCTATGCTGGGCACTGTGGGCTGGAAGGGCGCGGTGGACTACACTGTGGTCAACGGCAGGGTGACGGTGCGAAACGGCCATCTGGTGGGCACGGACGAGGAGAAAGCATCCCGGGAGGCCAATGCTCTGGTCCGGGACTATCTGAACCGATAAGCGGTTAAAAAACACAGTCTGCTTTGGTAGACTGTGTTTTTTGCCCAATGTTCCAGAAGAACCTTGAAAAAGGGGCGGTGTTCATTGCGGCGGAACGGGTTTTGTGATATAGTGGACATCATAAAATGAAAGACGCTTCCCGGTTCTGCGGAAGCGATATGAAACGAGAAGGAGAACAGAGATGGGCTTTTCCAGAGAAGAGATCCGCCGGGGAATGCTGCTCTACGCCATCACCGACCAGACTTGGCTGAAAGAGGGCCAGACGCTCCCCCAGGTGGTAGAGACGGTGCTGAAAAACGGCGCTACTTTTTTGCAGATCCGGGAGAAAAACCTGACCGCTGACGCCATCGAGGCCGAGGGCGAGGTGCTCCGGGAAATCTGTAAGCGGTATCACGTGCCCTGCATCGTCAACGACAGTGTGGAGGTGGCTCTGGAATGTGACGCTGACGGCGTTCATGTGGGGCAGGGCGACATTATGGACCGGGACGTCCGGGCGCTGATAGGGCCTGACAAGATCCTGGGCATCACCGCCCACAATGTGGAGGAGGCGAAAGCCGCTGAGTCTGCCGGCGCGGACTATATTGGCGTGGGCGCCGTGTTCCCAACCTCCACCAAGAAGAACACAAGCCCCCTGTCCATGGAACATCTGAAGGAGATTGTGGCGGCGGTGAACATTCCGGTGGTGGCCATTGGCGGCATCAGCGCTGACAACATCATGCGCCTCTCCGGCAGCGGCGTGGACGGTGTGGCGGTAGTGTCTGCCCTGTTTGGAGCCGATGACCCCGCGGCGGCCACCCGTGATATGCTGGAAAAAGCGAAGAAAGTGACGGAGAAGCGTGGATAAAAAATTTGCAATTTTTGATATGGACGGCACGCTGGTGGATTCCATGGGCTATTGGCAGCAGCTGGGCCGGGAGTTCCTTGCCAGCAAGGCTGTTACAGGCGATATTGAGGGCATCCTGCAGCGGGTAAAGCCCATGACGATGGAGGAATCCTCTGCCCTGTTTGTCCGGGAATTTGACCTGCCCTGCACGCCGGAGAGCGCCATGGCGGAGATGAACAGCGTCATGGACAGGCACTACCGAAAGGATGTGCCTCTAAAGCCCGGAGTGGAGACGTATCTGGAAGCTTTGCGGCAGCGGGGAGTCTCTATGTGTGTGGCATCTGCCACCACTGAGCCCCTGGTGCGCATTTGCCTGGAGCGGCTGGGCGTTGCGCACTATTTTTCCTTCTTCCTCTCCTGCGATGCGGTGGGCGTGGGAAAGTCCCGGCCTGACGTCTATCTGGAAGCGGCCCGCCGCCTGGGCGCGCAGCCCTGCCAGACCGTGGTCTATGAGGATGTCCTGTTTGCGGCGGAGACTGCCAGAGATGCCGGGTTTTATGTGGCGGGCGTCTACGACGACGGCAGTGCCGCTCAGTGGGACTGCCTGCGGGCGCGGGCAGACGAGACGATCACGGACTGGGCGGAGGCGGCCCGGAGCCTGTAAACTGATCAAAAAGATCCCCGAATGTTGAGACATTCGGGGATCTTTCTGCGTTGGGATTTAATAGCGTCCTGTCCAGTCGGAGAGCAGGAATACCGGCAGGGTCCACAGCAGGAGAAAGACGTCCATGGCCAGGGTGCTCATCAGGGAATAGGAACTGAGGAACACCAGATAAAAGACCAGAATGACACCGGCCACACTGCCGAAGAGGGAAAGTCCAGCGGCGCGTCGAACGGCTTTGCAAAGGCGTCGGCTGCCCGCCACGGTTTCCGCGTAGGGCAGCAGGCCCTCCCGAAATAGCAGAGCCCGGGGAAGGTCCCGGTCCAGCTCCGCTTCGCTGAGAGCTACCCGGTCGGAAAGGGAGGGAAATTCCAACTTCAGATTCTTGGCAAACTTTCGCTTCAGCAGCGCCGGGGTGATGTTGGGGTCCCGGGAGGCCAGAATGGGGGTGATGTGGCAGCGCCGCATCATCTGCAGGGCGAAGTCCACGTTTTCTGAAGCGTTGTACTTCACAGCAAAGACGGCTGCAAGATGCTTGTCCACTGCTAGAAAGACGCCAGTTTTCAGGTTGATGTCACCGGGCAGCCGGACTTCCATCTTGCGCATGAAGGAGGCGGTGCCCAGAAGGACGGTCTCCCCGTGAATGGTGCCGGAGTAGCCGCCCTCCTCATAGAAGCCGAAGTCGTCTACCTCCTCGGGCCAGCCACCCTCGCTGCGGCGCAGTCCCTCAAACAGGCGATCCAGACCGCAGCCTGCGGCCTTAGTCAGGGCAGAGGCGTAGGCAGTGACCTTTTTCAGTTCCTCACCATACACCTTCACGCCATTAAGCTGGATGGTGCCGGGCGGGAAAAGGTCCGTATCACCCAGAATCATGGTCTTGCGGCGGCTGATGGCCTCTGCACCCTTCCAGCCTGCCACGGCGCAGCCGGCCTTTTGCAGGTGGCGTGCCAGGCGGGAGAAGGGGAGACTCCAGCACAGAGGCAGGGACAGGGTACTGCCTGCGCACAGCAGTACTGACCAATTCAGCAGAAAGTCACCGCCCCGGCCCTGCCCCAGAGAGCTGAGCCCGGCAAAGACCAGGGTGGCTACAGCCACCAGCGGCATCAGGACTGTCTGTGCCAACAGGGGGAAGTGCTCTCCCAGGGCCGTATTCGTAAAGCCGGAGAGGGTGCCTTTCTGCTTGCAGGCGCCCCGTCCGGTATCTGTTACCAGATAGGGCGGCTCCTCGTCCAGTGCTGCGGTGCGGAAGGTGTCGTACATTCCCCTGCTCTCCCGGGAAAGACCCCATTGCGCAAAGGCAAGGGTCAGGACCGTAACACCAGCGTAGGGGGGGGCGGCGGTCCGGGTGGGCAGCATCAGCGCAGCGATGCAGTCCAGGGCAGAGACCACCACGGAGAGAGACACCAGACATTCGCTGGTGAAGCTTTTCCTGGTCAGAACACGCATGGCCTTGAAAAAGACGTGGCGGCAGGCCAGTGCTTCCAGCACCAGCAGCACCAACAGAACCAGCGCCTGGATGCGAGGCTGCCCGCTCCAGTAAGGAATTACCACGCCGGACTGCTCTGCCAGCAGGGCGGCGGGGGGCAGCAGAGCCAGCAGGAAGGCCAGGGACAGGGGGCCGCTCTGACGGCGGAAGGCCTCCCGATAGTTGGCGGCAGATTCTTCCACAGGCCGCTCCGGACGCGGGGGCTTTTCTTTCTTTACCGGCTCTTCCGCTTTGGCATAGAGTTGTTCCGTATCCGGCAGTTTCCGTCGGGAGAAGAGACCCCGCTTGGGGGGCAGGAGGGGTTCCTGCGTATCCTCAATGACGGCCTCCACGGTGCTGCCCACCACCTCCTCCAACGACAGGGGACGGGGTGGTGTCGGCAGCTCTGCGGCCTGGGCCAGCAGGCGGCTCTGGGCCTCCTGCCGAATGCGCTCGGCTTCCAGAATGGGGTCCGGCGGGTCCTCCGGCTCCGTTTCCCGGACCGGTGCAGTGGCCGTTTTCCTGAAAGAGCGCTTCTTCTCCGGCGGAGGCGTGGAGTCCGGCTGGGAGGGCGGCTCCTCGTCAGGGGAAGCGACGGCCTTTTCCACATCCCGAATGATGGCCTGCTGACGGCTGCCGCCGTACTCGGCCAGAATGTCCTCCAGGGAGTAGGTGTCATCCGATGCTGGCACATCAGTGGTGCCCATCAGATCTTCGTATGAAATTTTATCGCTTTGTGGCGACATGACCGACCCTCTTTTTTATCGTATATTCGGTGGGTTTGGATTACAGGCGCTGTCTGACAGCCTCGTACAGCAGGATGGCAGCGGCGGCGGAGGCATTCAGAGAGTTCAGCTTACCACGCATGGGGATGCTGACCAGAAAGTCGCAGTTCTCAGAGGCCAGACGGGTCATGCCGTCACCCTCGCTGCCGATAACGATGGCGGCAGGACCCTTGAGATCAGCATCGTAGAGGGGGGTTGTGCCGTTGGCGGCGGTGCCGAAGACCCAAACGCCCTGCTTCTTGAGCTCCTTCAGCAGGGCGGGAATGTTAGGGACGCGGGCCACAGGCATGTGGGTGACGGCGCCGGCGGAGGTCTTTGCCACCACGGCGGTCAGACCGGCGCTGCGGCGCTTGGGAATCACGATACCGTGGGCACCGGCGCACTCAGCGGTACGAATAATGGCGCCCAGGTTGTGGGGGTCGGAGATCTCGTCACAGATCACCAGCAAGGGGTTCTCCCCCTTGGCAGCGGCGCTCTCCAGAATGCTCTCCACGCTCACATACTCCCGGACAGAGGCCAGCGCAATGACACCCTGGTGTGCGTGGGTGCGGCTCATGCCGTCCAGCTTCCGCTTGTCGGCCTCCACTACCACGGCACCGGCAGCCCGGGCCTTGGAAGCGATGTGGCCCAGGGTCTTGTCGGTCTCGCCCTTTTGCAGATAGATTTTGTCAATGGCCACGCCGGCCCGCAGGGCCTCAATGACGGCGTTGCGGCCTTCGATAATGCCGTCCGCCTCGGCGGTCAGGGCATTTTTACGTTGCTCGTCCATAGTTACTCCTTATACGTTCGTTTATTCAAACGGGAAAACCCCGTTCATCGCATACAACACCTAGTATATCATAGCGAAAACACGGTGAAAAGTGAAATTTACAGAAACTTCATAAGAAAGAAGTGCGCCTGCCTTGTCCACGCAGTGGTTCTGTGGTATACTTCATGTGTTTTGTATCCTGCCGCAAATCTACCTTTTCCTGTATTATGAAATCAGGAGAAATCACTCTTTGAAAGGAGTTTCCATAGATGGCTCAAAACAACAATCAGAATAAAAATCCCAATGGCAAACGAAACGGAAATTGGAGAGGCGTGGTCTCTCTGGTCTCCTGGGCACTGGTGCTGACGATCATCATCAGCTATGCCAGCTCGCTGATGGGCAGCGCCGGCCACCAGAAGTCCTCTGTGGAGATCGCATACAGCGATTTCCGACAAATGGTGGTGGATGAGCAGGTGGAGGAGGTTATCTTCGACAGCGCGGAGAACATCCTCACCGTGGTCCCCAAGGATGGTTACGTCTATACCGGCAAGGACGGCACCCAGTATAAAAACGGAAGCAACGAAAAAGGCGAGGACATTTTCACCTATATCGACCAGACCGGGAAGGAGCGGACGGTAGTGCTGCGCCTCTTCGCCGTGCGCCTGGAGTCCGGTGACGGCCTGATCCCCTTCCTGGAGGAGCATGGAGTCGAGCACTATGAGGGCAACTATCAGCCTCCTATGAGCCCCTTCATGATGATGCTGCTGAACTTTGTGCTGCCCTTCCTTATCATCATGCTGGTGTTCTCCCTGTTCATGCGCATTATAGCCAAGAAGTCCGGCATGGGCGGTATGGGCGGCCTTGGCGGCGTGGGCAAGGCCAACGCCAAGGTCTATATGGAAAAGTCCACGGGTGTCACCTTTGCGGATGTGGCCGGCCAGGATGAGGCCAAGGAATCTTTGACCGAGGTCATCGACTTCCTGCATAACCCCCAGAAGTATACCGAGATTGGCGCCAAGCTGCCCAAGGGCGCACTGCTGGTGGGGCCTCCGGGTACCGGTAAGACCCTGCTTGCCAAGGCGGTGGCAGGCGAGGCCAATGTGCCGTTCTTCTCCATTTCCGGCTCTGATTTCGTGGAGATGTTCGTGGGTGTGGGTGCCAGCCGTGTCCGTGACCTCTTCAAAGAGGCCAGCAAGGTGGCCCCCTGCATCGTCTTTATTGACGAGATCGATACCATCGGCAAGTCCCGCGACAACCGCATGGGCGGCAACGATGAGCGGGAGCAGACGCTGAACCAGCTGCTGGCTGAAATGGACGGCTTCGACCCTACCAAGGGCATCATCCTGCTGGCAGCCACCAACCGGCCTGAGGTCCTGGATCAGGCACTGCTGCGTCCCGGCCGGTTCGACCGCCGTATTATCATTGACCGGCCCAACCTGGCCGGACGTCTGGCAACCCTTCAGGTTCACACCCGGAACATCAAGCTGGGTGAGGATGTGAACCTTAAGAAGGTGGCACTGGCCACTGCGGGCTGCGTGGGCGCAGACCTGGCAAACCTGGTCAACGAGGCCGCTCTGCGGGCCGTCCGTCTGGGCCGCCGCATGGTGACGCAGGAGGATCTGCTGGCAGCTTTCGAGCTGGTTATTGCTGGTACAGAGAAAAAGGGCAGCGTTCTCACCGAGTTTGAGAAGAAGCTGGTGGCCTACCACGAAGTGGGACATGCTATGGTGGCCTATAAGCAGAAAAACGTCGAACCGGTGCAGAAGATCACCATTGTCCCACATACGCAGGGCTCGCTTGGCTACACGCTGCTGATGCCTGAGGAGGACAAGACGGAACTGCGTACACGCGATGAGCTGATGGGAAAAATCGCCGTCTCTATGGGCGGCCGTGCCGCTGAGGAAGTGGTGCTGAACACCATGACCAACGGTGCGTCTCAGGATATTCAAGAGGCCACCAGCGTGGCTCGCAATATGGTTGCCATGTTCGGCATGAGCGACGAGTTCGGTATGATGGCCCTGGCCTCCCGCCGGAATCAGTACCTGGACGGCGGCTACGGCATGGACTGCGCTCAGGATACTGCCGCTGCAATGGACAGGGCTGTGAAGGACATCCTGGACAAGTGCTACAAGGCTGCCGTAGATGTCATCAAGGAGAACCGGGAGGACATGGACAAGGTGGTGGCCTACCTGCTGGAAAAAGAGACCATTACCGGTGCGGAGATGGTTGCCATCATTGAGGGCCGGGACCCGGAGCTGGTGGAGGATGCCTATGCGTCTACCTGTTCCAGCCAGCCGGATATCGAGGCTCCGGCCAAAAAGGTTCACATGATCTCTCAGAAAATTGAGGCTCCCACCGCTCCGGAAGAGGACCAGGGACCCACTGCCGAAGCTCCCGCAGAGCCGGAACAGTCCGGCGAAAACCAGTAAGTGAAATTTTGAGACGGCACACCGCGAGGTGTGCCGTTTTTCAAACAAAGGAGGAATTCGTATGATTCGGAAAGCAGACAGGGCAGATCTGCCCGCTGTCCAGGCGCTTTACGAGGCTGTGCTGGATGCGGAGGCTGCAGCAGGCCTGGGGTATCTCGCGTGGAGCAAGGGCATCTACCCCACGGAGGAGACGGCCAGAGTGGCGCTGGAAGAGGGGACACTGTATGTAGGCCAGAGCGATGGGCATGTTTGGGGTGCGGTCATTATCAACAACCATCAGGCCCGGGAATACAAGGACGGTGTCTGGACCTTCCCCGCAGAGCCGGAGGAGGTGGGCGTTCTCCACACCCTCTGTGTACATCCTGAGGCCCGCGGACAGGGACGCGCGGCTGAGTTGGCCCGCTATGGAGAGGATCTCTGCCGCACACAGGGCAGGCGTGTCATGCGTCTGGATACCAGGGCTGTGAATGTACCTGGGTTGAAGCTCTACGCCTCTCTGGGCTATCGGGAGGCAGGGCAGGTGGATCTCTGCCTGCCAAATTGTGGCCCAGACCGGATGCAGCTCTTTGAAAAGGAACTGTAAAGGCTTTCAAAGAAGGTGGACGCTCGCAGGGAAGAGAGAAAGCTTGGCAGTTCGGATACCACAATTAGAAAAAAGACACGCTGCAGAATGAGCCTTCTGCAGCGTGTCTCCTTTTAGAGCGGTATCAATTTTCAAGCGGGGGCGTTTTGAAAATCCTTACTGGTTTCGGACTGCTGTGTCAGATTCACTGTCGGGCGGACTGCTTTGCTCTTTCAGCGTAACCGTTGCAGAGTGAATCTGATGCTCCCAAATACCAGTGACATGAATCTGGAGGTTTTGAATTTCCAAGTCAATGCTCTGTTCTCCCTCATTGGGAACTGACCCCAGTACACCAAATACGAGTCCGGTGAGAGTTTCACATTCTTCAGACGCAATTTTTACCCCCAGAGCGGTTTCCAGTTCATTCAGCTCAATATTGCCGCGGATATTCCAGGTGTTTTCGGTGATCCTCTCCAGATATGGTTCTGAACTCTGCGCATCGCCGTGTTCGTTTTCCAGTTTGCCCACAAGTTCCTCAATCAAATCAAACATGGTAATGACACCCACCATTCCACCGTGTTCATCCATAATCACAGCCATGGAATTTCGGGTTTTCTTCATGTTGCGGAACAACATATCAGCTTTGATATTTTCAGGAACAAAATATGCCGGGTGTACCGCATGGGAAAGAACATCCTCCTTTGCCTGGCCAGGCAAACGGAAGTAGTCTTTCGCGTTTAGTATCCCGATGATGTTATCAGGGGAACCATCACAGACTGGGTAGAGGGTATGACGGCTCCCATGGATCGTTTCGGCCCACACACGCAGGTCATCTTCCAGACACAAAACGAGAACATCCGTTCTGTGGGTTGCAATATCTTTAACAAAGGTATCATCAAACTCAAAAACGTTCTGGATGAATTTTTTCTCCTGGTCATCGATTGTGCCCTTTTCGCTGCCCGCATCCACCATCATGCGAATTTCTTCCTCACTTACCTGGTCTTCTGTCTCATTTGGATCGATTCCGCACAGCCGAAGCACAAAATTGGTAGATAACGACAGAAAGCAAACAATGGGCTTGAAGGCAATAGAGATCCCTCTTACCACGCCGGAGATGCCCATAGCAAACTGCGATTTCATCACTGGCGAAAACGGCGTTCAGCACGATTAACACAAGCTGAAGCAGCAATAAAAAGCCTATAGAATCATCCATGGTTCCGTAACCTCTTTCTGAAAGTGTACAACATCAAAATTTACCTCTCACAAGCATAAAACATGGCCTGTGCATCCAAGAGCTTATGAAAAAGATGCACAGGTCATGTATGATTTTGCGCGTAAGCAGTGTAGGCCTTGTCATGCTGCGTTGATGGCGGTTTGTGTCACTGTTGTCGACAGTGTCCATTGTGAAGGATCATCCTCCTGAATCAAAAATATTGTGCTAAACATATCGCATAATCAGAGCGTTGTCAATTCTGTAAGCGTGAAGATGTTGTGAAGATTTCACCTGTGCTGGTTCCATGCAAAAAAGTGCTGTGGGGGCCTCATTTTTGCAATATGCGCATCACACTTCTGGGGGACCTGCTTTGTATCATTGTTTCGGAACAAGGCGGGTTCAGTAAAGTGATGCCTTCGTGTTCTGCGTGTCGTTGTTCAGAGGGGGCGTGGAGAGCGAAACATTCCAATGTGATGACACGAGGGCAGCCGTATCGGATACGGCTGCCCTCTGTGGAACGCAGAGCAGATGGGACGGGCTTTGTTCAATACGCCCGGCAGAGAGATCTCAGTCCAGCTGTGCAAGACCCGTGTAGAGCTGATAGTACCGTCCGTGCTGGTCCAGCAGCTCGGCGTGGTCGCCGCGTTCGATAATCTGGCCCTGTTCCAGCACCAGAATGGCTTTGGAGTTGCGGACGGTGGAGAGACGATGGGCAATGACAAACACCGTCCTGCCTTCCATCAGGGAGTCCATGCCCCGCTCAATGATCTTCTCCGTGCGGGTATCAATGGAGCTGGTGGCCTCGTCCAGAATCAGCACCGGAGGATCTGCGCAGGCGGCACGGGCGATGTTCAAAAGCTGACGCTCCCCCTGGCTGAGGCTGCCGCCGTCTCCGGAGAGGACAGTATCGTAGCCCTGCGGCAGGTGGCGGATGAAGGCATCGGCACCGGCCAGCCGTGCGGCGGCACGGACTTCCTCGTCTGTGGCCTCCGGACGGCCGTAGCGGATATTTTCGGCCACGGTGCCGGTGAAGAGGTGGGTATCCTGCAACACCACGCCCAGAGAGCGGCGCAGGGAAGCCTTTTCAATGTCCCGGACGTCAATGCCGTCATAGGTAATGCTGCCGCTTTGCAGCTCGTAAAACCGGTTGATCAGACTGGTGATGGTGGTTTTGCCGGCTCCGGTGGAGCCGACAAAGGCAATTTTCTGACCCGGCTTTGCGTAGAGGGAAATGTCGTGGAGAATGGTGCGGCTCTCATCGTAGCCGAAGACCACATGGTCAAACCGCACGTCGCCCCGGAGCGGCGTCAGGGTGCCGTCGGGGTGCTTCCAGGCCCACTGGTGCTCGTTCTGACGCACCAGTGTCACCCGGCCCTCATCCACCTCCGGGGACTCTTCCATCACTTCAAAGATCCGCTCGGCACCGGCTGCGGCGGAGAGCAGTACGTTGATCTGCTGGGAGATCTGAGAGATGGGCTGGGACACCTGGCGGGTGTAGTTCAGGAAGGCAGCCAGCCCACCCAGATCGCCGCTGCGAATAGCCATCATACCGCCCACACAGCAGGTAATGGCATAGTTGATGTAGTTGAGATTACCCATAATGGGCATCATGATGCCAGAGTAGATCTGGGCACGGATGCCTGCCTGCCGGTAGGCTTCATTCTTTTCCCGAAAGCCTGCCTTGGCGGCTTCCTCGTGGTTGAATACCTTGATGACCTTCTGGCCCTCGATCATCTCTTCAATGTAACCGTTGACGGCACCCACCGCCTGCTGCTGCCGGACGAAGTACCGGCGGCTCTGCCCGCCAATGGTCTTGACCACCAGCAGCATGACCGCCATGGTGCCAAAGGAGATGAGGGTCAGCTGGGGGCTGAGGGAGAGCATCATGCCCACGGTACCCACAAAGGTGAGGAAGCAGGAGATGAGGCTGGCGAAACTGTTGTTCAGGGCATCGGACACGTTTTCAATGTCGTTTGTGTACCGGCTCATCAGGTCGCCGTGGGTGTGGGTGTCAAAGTATTTCAGGGGCAGCCGCTGCATGGCGGCAAACAGGTCCTCCCGGAGCCGGGCCACGGTGTTCTGAGAGATGTGGACCATGATGCGGGCATAGGCATAGGAGGTGGCGGCACCGGTGATGTAAACCAGAGCCATCACAGCCAACATCCGGGCAAGCCCGGAAAAATCGCCAGGAATGATATAGTTATTGATAAGAGGCTTCAAGAGGAAGGAACTGCTCACGGAGCAGCCGGCACTGATCACCAGGAGAATCACCACCAGGGCCAGCAGCAGCTTGTAGCGCCCCAGATAACCCATCAGCTTAGAGAGGGTTCGACGCAGGTTCTTTGTCCTTCTGGAACCGGTGTGGCCATGATACTTAGGCATGAGCAATCACTCCTTCCTGCTGGGATTCCCAGGTCTCCCGGTACACATCGCAAGAGGCCAGCAGGGATTCGTGTGTGCCCTGGGCGATGATGGCACCGTCGTCCATTACCACAATCAGGTCTGCATCCCGGAGAGAGGTGATCCGTTGGGCGATAATGAGCTTGGTGGCGCCCTTTAATTCCGTGGCAATGGCCTGTCGGATATTGGCGTCGGTGGCAGTGTCCACGGCACTTGTGGAGTCGTCAAGAATCAGCACCTTGGGCTGCTTTAAAATGGCACGGGCGATGCACAGACGCTGTTTCTGGCCGCCGGATACATTGGTGCCGCCCTGCCCCAGGTCTGTGTCCAGGCCGTTGGGCATCTGGCGGAGAAATTCCTCAGCACAGGCGGCCCGGCAGGCGGCCCACAGCTCATTTTCTGTGGCGTCTGGATTGCCCCAGAGCAGGTTGTCCCGGATGGTGCCGGAGAAGAGGGTGTTCTGCTGCAGGACCACTGAAACGGCGGAACGCAGGTGTTCCATGGTGTAGGCGGAGACGTTTCGCCCGTCTACAGAGATCGTGCCCTGGTCAGCCTCGTAGAGCCGGGGAATCAGGGACACCAGGGAGGTTTTGCCGCTGCCGGTGCCGCCCAGAATGCCCACGGTGGACCCGGCAGGGATGTGGAGATCAATATCCCGCAGGACCCAGCCCGGGTCCTGGGCATGGTAGCGGAAGTAAACGTGGTCGAAGTCAATGCTGCCATGCTCTACCTGGACGTCGGGGCTGCCGCCATTGGGGATGGCGGGGGTCTCCTCCAGGACCTCCAGCACGCGGCGGGCACAGGCAGTACAGCGGCTCACCATCATGAAGATCATGGAAACCATCATAAGAGACATCATGATCTGGGAGATGTAGGTGAAAAAGGTGGTGAGCTTGCCAACCTGCATGGTTCCGGCAAAGACCATGTTGCCGCCAAACCACAGGGCGGCAATGAGAGTGCCGTAGACAATGAGCATCATCAGGGGCATATTCATCACCACGGTGCCGAAGCTTTTCAGGGAGATGGACTTCAGGGCCTCGTTCCTCTCCAAAAACTTTTGCTGCTCACCCTCCTCCCGGACGAAGGACTTTACCACCCGGATGCCGCTCAGGTCCTCCTGAACCACCAGATTCAGCGCGTCAGTCTTCTCCTGCAGGCGGCGGAACAGCGGGCCAACCCGGGAGAGAACAGTGCCGGCCACCACGGCCAGCAGAGGAAGCGCTACCAGAAAGACACTGCTGAGCTGAAGGCTGATTCGCAGGGAGAGGAACAGGGCAGACACCAGCATCACCGGTGCCCGGACCAGCAGCCGCATACCCTGCATCAGGGTCATCTGCGCGATGTTCACATCGCTGGTGAGTCGGGTCACCAGTGAGGCAGTGGAAAAATGCTCGATGTTGGAAAAGGCAAATTCCTGGATGTGCTCATACTCCGCCCGCCGCAGGTCCGCGCCGAAGCTGAGACCAGCCACCGAGGAGCAGAGAGCACTGCCAAGACCAAAGGCCAGGGCAACAAGGGCCATGGCCATCATCAGCCCGCCTTTTTGCAAAATAAAAGACTGATCTCCGTTTTTGATTCCGATATCGACGATATCGCTCATCAGAAGGGGGATCAGAAGTTCAAAGACGGCCTCTGCCGCCGAACATACCACGCCAGCTGCAATCCAGACCCGGTAGGGCCTGGCATATGGCCAGAGTTTTTTTAACATGCACATTCCTCCTGTGGGAGACCACCGGAGAGGTACAAGAAAAGACGGTCCGGGGCCAGATTTTTATTCGATAACAAATATGATAACACTCTGCTTCTGAGGCGTCAATCGGCTGAAAAGACGAAGAGTTTGAACGAATTGTGAATAAAACAAGCAGAAATGAGGCCGGTTGTAAATAAACTGTGAAGCTTGGCAGACAGCCGTTGACTTTATGGAACCGGGCCTGTATGATGACATCATCAAACAGAAATGTTTGTTTCCAACCAAACCATTTTCCCTCTCCTTTCTCTATATCATACAGAAAACGAGCCACCCTTTCGGGCGGCTCGTTTTCTGTTTTGGTTCGAAACAATAGGGAAGAGAAAGGGGGCGTCCCGCAAATCAGGGCCTTCCAGATTGTTTGAACATTTGGATAGATTTACAGTCTTGCAGCTCTAGCCGACCGGAGCTGTTTTTTGTGCAGCGAATCAGCAGCCGCCGCAGGTAGAGCAGTCGGCCTCCAGATCCAGCAGGGCATTCTTGCGGTTTTTGGCCAGCTCGGGGTCCAGAGCCTCAGCAGCCTTGATCATCAGCGCACACTCAATACGCTTGCGGAAGACGCGGCAGCCGTACTCATAGGTGCCGTGGATGTCGCCGGTGGCGTGCATGGCGTTGGCAGCGCATCCGCCGGAGCAGTAGAGACGTGCCCAGCAGTCTGCGCAGTCAGGACGGGCGTAGACGTTGCACAGCTTGAACTCATCCCGCAGCTCGGTGTTGGTGACGCCGTTCCACACATCACCCAGCTTGTACTTCTCCTCGCCCACGAACTGGTGGCAGGGATAGAGGTCGCCCCAGGGGGTGACAGCCATATACTCCGTGCCGGAGCCACAGCCGGAAATGCGCTTGTAGATGCAGGGGCCGTGCTCCAGGTCGATCATGTAGTGGTAGAAGGTGATGGGCTTGCCTTCCTTCTCCCGGCGCAGCATATCCTTGGCCAGAATCTCATACTGCTCGCAGATGACGGGGAAATCCTCTTCAGTGAGGGCGCTGGGACTATCGGAGGGAGCTACTACGGGCTCCATGGAGAGCTCGGTAAAGCCCAGGTCATCCGCCATGTGGAAGATGTCGTTGGTGAAGTCGGGATTATAGTGGGTGAATGTGCCGCGCATATAGTAGGTCTTGTCGGGCTGGCCCTCCCGTGCCTTCACCAGCTTCTGGAACTTGGGCACGATGCGCTCGTAGCTGCCGGTGCCTTTGATGTCCTTGCGGAAGCGGTCATTGACCTCCTTGCGCCCGTCCAGGCTCAACACCACGTTGTAGCACTCCTTGTTGGCCCACTCGATGACCTCGTCTGTCAGGCCAATGCCATTGGTGGTCAGAGTGAAGCGGAAGTTCTTGTTGTGCTCTTTCTCGATACTGCGGGCATAGGCCACCAGCTGCTTGCAGACCTCAAAGTTCATAAGGGGCTCACCGCCGAAGAAGTCCACTTCCAGGTTGTGACGGGTGCCGGAGTTCTCCACCAGAAAGTCCAGGGCGCGTTTGCCGGTCTCAAAGCTCATGAGGCCAGCCTCACCGTGAAACTTGCCCTGAGCGGCGAAACAGTAGCTGCAATTCAGGTTGCAGGTGTGGGCCACGTGGAGACAGAGGGCCTTGACCACGGAACTGCGGTTCTTGAAGTCGAAGGCCTTGTCGGCGTAAGTGTCCTGGGTGAAGAGGCGGCCCTGCTGACGCAGCTGCTCAATGTCGTCCAGACAGTCCCGGATCTCATCGGCGGTGACTTCGGGATGGTCGGCATACTGCTTGAGCAGGGTGTCCACAATCTCGGCATCGCTCTTGCCCTGGTCCACCAGAGCGATGGCATCGTATGCCACCTCGTCCACGGCGTGGACGGAGCCGCTGTAGACGTCCAGCACCAGATTATAGCCATTTAATTTGTACTGATGAATCATAGTATGTATCTCCTAGAAAAACGGGCGTCTGCCCTTGAAGTATGGTGAAAAATGGGAGTGGAAACATGAAAACGCCGGAGCGCTGGGCGCTCCGGCTAAACGAAAAATCTTATTTCTCGCTGGCCTTCTCGCAGGCCTGGTTTGCAATGCCGCAGCTGGTCTTGCAGGCGCTCTGGCAGGAAGTCTGGCACTCGCCGCAGCCGCCGTTCATGACGCTCTTAGCCATGTCGCGGGTATTCAGAGTCTGAATATGCTTCATGATGAAACCCTCCTCGTCGTTCAAATTTCCTATCTATCATACACGCTGAACGGTAGAATTGTCAAGCAAAAACCACCATTTTACAGGGCGTACTGCTTCGGGAATGGTGCAGGCGTGTACCGCTGCGGGCCAGGGCCTCCATCGCTGTGAGAAATGCTGGAGTGATGCATTCGCCGGGGGCAACCAGCGGTACGCCGGGGGGATAGGCCCAGACGTATTCGGCGGAGATCCGGCCGATCGACTCATGCATGGGCACGGAGTCTGCCGGATGCAGTACGGCTCTGGCAATGGTGGTGACAGACTCCCCCGGCGGGGGCAGCAGAGGCACGGCGCGAAGAGGAACATCGGCAAGGGTTTCGTCGATTTGTACCAGGGCCTCCGCGAAGCGGTCCAGGGCTGCCGCTTCATCGCACAGGGAGGTCATGGCCAGGGTAATTTCTCCACAGGCCATCTCCGTCTCAAAGCCATAATGCTTCCGCAGCCGCTCTGCAAGGGCGGTTCCAGTCAGCGGGGTAGCGTTGGTGCAGATTGGCAGCTTGCCGGGGTCAAAATCAAAAAAGGCGGGGTGATTATCCAGAAGATCTCTGCCGTGGCAGAGAACCCGGAGGTGACGGAGGGATGCCGTCTTTTGGTGGAATCTGGTGAGCATCTCACGCCACCGGCGGAACAGAATCTCACCGTCATGTGACAGAATGCCGGTGCAGCCATCCAGACTGGCCAGCAGGGGATAGCTGGGGGAGCTGGTCTCAAAGATATCCAACTGCCGCTCTACCTCCTGGGGGTCTGCCAGACTGTCCCTGCCCAAGTGCAGCAGGGCGGTCTGCGTCAGGCTGGGCAGGGTCTTGTGTGCACTCTGGACCACCAGGTCTGCCCCCAGGTGCAGGGCACTGTCCGGCCAGCTTGGGAAGAGACCCAGGTGGGCGCCGTGGGCCTCATCCACCAGCAGGGGCACGCCTTTTTCATGGCACAGCGAGGCAATGGCGGAAATGTCGGAGAGCACGCCCTCATAGGTGGGGCTGGTGAGCACCACGCAGGAGGCTTCCGGGCAACAGGCCAGAGCCTCTGCTACCGCTGCGGGGGAAATGCTGCCGTAGACACCAAACACCGGCTCCACCGGCGGTGTCAGCCACCGGACAGAGAGATTTCCCAGCTCAATGGCATGGTAGACCGCCTTGTGGCAGTTCCGGGCGGCGATGATGGTGGACGCCATAGGGGCCAGAGCCCGTATGCCAGCAAGCAGGCCGCAGGTGCTGCCCCCCACCAGATACCAAGTCTGAGCCGCGCCGTGGAGACGGGCAGTGCGGTCCATGGCGTCTTTCAGAATGCCCTCCGCCTCGTGGAGATCGTCCACGCCGGGGACCTCTGTCATGTCCCACCGGGCGGGCAGTTCCGGCGCCGGGGCCATCCGGCGCTTGTGACCAGGCATATGCATGGGGTAGGGGCCGGAGGAGACATAGTTGTTCAGTTGGTTTTGCAGAATATGGCGGTCCGACATGGGCACCTCCTTTTTCTCTCACAGGGGAATCAGTTTGATAGAATGTGATTTTCTCCATGATACCGGGTGCGGGGAGAGGCTGTCAAGAAAGGAATGCAGGCAAGATGCGGAAAACACGGCCGGACAGCACACACTGTCCGGCCGTGTCGACGGCGGAATTATGCGGGCAGCAGGCCCAGTGTCAGGGCGCACAGCGCTGTCCGCTGTTGAATGGAGGAGATGGAGACTTTCTCGTCGGTGGTGTGAATGCCTTCTGCCAGGGCACCTAGGGCATCCACCGTGGGAACACCGCAGGTGCTGAGATAGGCGGCGTCGGTGGCCGCGGGATCTCCTTGCTCCACCGGGGCGAGCCCCAGCAAACGGGCGGGTTCCTCCACCAGAGTATAGGCGCGATGGTTGGCTTCACAGGGCTCCATGGCTGGAAATAGGGTATGGTAGCGCACCTGTACACGGCAGCCCTCCACAGTTACCTGCTGCGCCATCGCATCCAGCTTCTCTGAAATCCATCGGAAATCGGCGTTGGTGGGGATACCGGCACAACAGAATTCACCCCTTGCCTCTCCGGCCACGATCCCATTGGGCCGTCCGCCGGAGATGGGTGCAACATTGAAGAAAATGCCCCGCTCATAGTCGTTGAAGCTGTAGAGCCGGACGATCTGGTGCGCCAGTTCCAGCACGGCGCTGCGGCCGCTGAGATAGTCTTTCCCAGCGTGGGCTTCCCGGCCGGTCACCTCAATGCTGCCCAGAATGACACCCTTGCGGGAGGTAATGAAGGGGGTCAGCTCCCCGGATTTGCGGGCACCTTCAAAGACAAGGGCATAGTCCGCGCTGCGGGATTCCTGTGCATAGATTCGGCTTCCGGATGGGGATCCGATCTCTTCGTCGCAGGTGAACAGAAAGGTCAGCTCCCAGGGGGGGAGTGCATCTGTTTCCTTGAGCAGCAGCGCACCGAACAGGGCGATCAGTACACCGCTCTTGCAGTCTCCGGCCCCCAGGCCATGGGCCCAGTCCCCTTCAATCCGGAAGGGATGCTTCGCAGCGAAGCCGGAGGCAAAGACGGTGTCCAGATGTGCAGCCAGAAGCACGCGGCCACGGGACGGTTGTCCCTGGGGGCGCAGGCGGGCAATGAGATGGGTTCCGCATCCAGGCTCCCGCACCCGCTCCACGCTGGCTCCCAGCTCATCGAGCACTGGCAGCAGATGGTCAATCACTGCATCGTTTCCTGCCTCGTTACCGGTCCCGCTGTCCAGGGCACAGAGGTGCTGCAATAGGTCCAGCTGCCGGGGCAGCAGGCGTTCGGCACCAGACAGGGCCAGCTCTGCCAGGGCACGTTTTTTGTTCATGTCCACCTGAGACGCTCCTTACCGCTCAACCAGAATTTCGGCGGGGTCGAAGGTCGTGGAGATCATGCCGGATTCCTTCAGCCACTCAATGTTTTTCTGCCAGACGGCGGGGTCCTGGCTCAGGAAGGGAACGCCCTGCTTTTCCATCATGGGCAGCAAAACCTCAAAACTCTTGCGCTCCACAGACTCCGTGAGGGGGAAGTTTTCCTGATCCTGATTGTCCAGCAGCAGCTGCAATGCGGCCTCGGGGTCGGCCTTCATGTCGGCAAAGCCTTTTTCGCAGGCACGCAGAAAGCGGGCATAGGCATCCCCGCGCTCCTCCAGCTGCTTTTCACCAGTGACCAGAATGATGTTGTAGTAGTTGGGCACACCGTAGTCTGTGACCTTGATGACGTTCATGTCGAAGCCGCCCTCTTCCATGGCGGGGATCTCGTGGTTGATGAAGCAGCCATAGGTGGCATCCACGTTGCCGGTGGTCATGGCGCTCATCAGGTCGAAGCCAACATCGATGAACTCAATATCATCCAGAGAGGCACCGGCGCTGGAGAGGACGGTGTTCATGGCCACCTCGGCAAACCGGCCGCCGGAGTAGCCAACGGTTTTGCCCACCAGATCGGCAGCTGTCTGGATGCCTTTGTCAGCGGTGGAGCAAATGATGGTGATGGGCTCCTGCACCACGGTGCCCAGCACCTTCACAGGCACATTTTCGTTGGCCTTGGCAATAATGGTGTCCTCCTGATAGTAGAAGCCGATGTCTGCCTTGCCGGCGGCGGGCATGGTCAAAGGATCACTGGTGTTGGAAGGATAGATAATGTTGATGTCCAGGCCCTCGTCAGCGAAGTAGCCATGTTCCTTGGCCAGGTACAGGAAGGAGTGGACGGCATTGGGATACCAGTCCAGAACCACGTCAATGGTCTCCAGGTCCTCCTTTTCCGGCTTTTCCGGGGCGTCTTCGTTGGCGGGAGTGCCATTCTGGGCACCGCAGCCGGTCAGGAGCAGGGTAAGGGTCAGCAGCAGAACAAACAGTTTCTTCATAGGTACAATTCCTTTCTGATTCTTGAATAATCGGTTTGTAATTCTCATTCAGGATTCGCCTCTCCAGCGGACGAATCGCTTTTCCAGCAGGGACACGATGCCGACGGCCAGAATGGCCACTGCGGACAGCAGAACAATGGGGGCAAAGACACCGGCACCGTCCAGCTGCGTCATCATGCGTTTGGAGAAATAGCCCAGGCCGCTCTTTGCACCCAGCCATTCTCCAATGGCTGCGCCGATGATGCTGATGGGTACTGCCATTTTGATGGCGGAGAAGAAGTATGGGAGGGCACAGGGAACCTTGATCTTCATGAAGATGTCACGTTTCCTGGCACCATAGGTTTGCAGCAGCTCCTCCATCTCCGTCTTGGAGGAGCGGAGTCCGTCATACACCGTGATGGTGATGGGGAAAAAGGTGATGAGCACCGTTACCAGCACCTTGCTCCAGATGCTGTAGCCGAACCACAGCACAAACAGAGGGGCTATGGCGGTGGTGGGAATGGTCTGGGACACCACAACGACCGGGTAGAGCATTTTGCGCACCAGATCATTGGCATCCATGACCACGGCCAGCGCAAGACCCAACACCAGCGAGATCACCAGACCGATGCCGGTGATGAGCATGGTGGTGGGCAGATGCACCGTCAGCAGCGGTTCCCGCAGCTCCCACAGCTTTTGCAAAATCTGGGTGGGAGAGGGGAGAATAAAGGCCTTGTTCATCTTCATGGCACCCAGCTGCCAGCACAGCAGCAGCGCAAAGGAGAAGATCCCAGCGGGCAGGTTGGCCTTACAGCTCGTTCTCAGGTTCTTCACGGCGTCACCTGCTTTCTCAGAAGGTCGATGAGGTGTTCCTTCAGCTCCACCATCTCCGGGGTTTTCAGACAGGAGCGGTCCCGGGGGAAGGCGGCGGGAACGGGAATCTCCTTCAATTCATGGATGGGCGTCTTTTCCACAACCAGCACGCTGGAGGAGAGAAACAGGGCCTCCTCTACGTCATGGGTGATAAAGAGAATGGTCTTGTTGTGGCGCTGCCACTGGTCCAGCAGCCACTCCTGCATGGAGATGCGGGTCAGGAAGTCCAGCGCGGAGAAGGGTTCGTCCAGCAGCAGAAGGTCGCTGCCGGTGAGCATGGTGCGGGCAAAAGCAGCCCGCTGGCGCATACCTCCGGAGAGCTCATCGGGCATCTTGTCAAAGCAGCCTGCAAGGCCGACGTCGGCCAGCGCTGTCTCCCCCTGCTTCCGCAGTTCTTTTTTGCTCAGACCGCCCCGAATCTCCAGGGGGAGTGTCACATTGCCGCCAACGGTTCGCCAGGGAAAGAGCAGATCTTTCTGGGGCATATAGCCGCAGTAGTTTTTCCGGCCCTGGATGCGTTCACCGCCCACCAGGATCTCCCCCGCCTTCTGCCTTAATAGACCGTTGGTCATGCGGAAGATGGTGCTCTTGCCGCAGCCGCTGATGCCGATGATGCAGTGGAAAGAGCCGGGAGATACCCGGAAGCTCAGACGGTCAATGATGTCAAAATCCTCGGAGGAATATTGGTACGAAACAGATTGAAATTCCAGCATATCAGAGCTCCTGATTCCAGGCCATGTCCCAGAACCCCAGCTCGTAGCGGCTGCAGGTGACAAAGATCTCCTCCAGACGGCGGTACTCGGCCTCGCTGCACCCCTCTGCCAGCTGATCCATAAGGGCAATCAGAGCGTCATTGGTGGCCTGGTAGTCGCCTCCGGCGTAGCCGCTGACCCACTCTCCGTAGAAGGGGTGATTCACGGATTCTGGACGATCCTTTGCCATCCGGCTGCCAATCTCGGCATAGCTCCAGGAGCAGGAGAGAATGGCTGCTACAATATCAGCGGTGCTGCCGGCTGCGGCGGCAGAGAGCATATAATGAGTGTAGGAGAGGTTTGCAAGAGCGGGTTGTACGGAAAACACCTGCTCCTCGGAAATGCCCATGCGGGCCATGTAGGTCCGGTGAATGTTCATCTCACCGCCCAGAATGGCGTCTACATTTTCAGCAAATACCCGCATCAGCTCCTGATCTCTGGCTTTGATGACGCCGTAGGCAAAGACTTTGGCGTAGTCATAGAGATACAGATAGTCCTGCAGCAGGAAAAAACGGAATTTTTCCGGGTCCAAAGATCCATCTGCCAATCCCCGGACGAAGGGGTGAGCGTGGCACTGCTCCCAAATGGGACGGGCCGCTTCGTGAAGCCGACTGGATACCGGTGCGTTCATCATCAATGAGTCCTCCTTGGTGTTTTTGGATACAAAATGGCAAAAATAAAAGCGGAATGTTCCTAGGAACATCCCACCTCGCCATTCTACTCTCCCAACTGGGAAAGTTAGATATACGAATTATAAGCGTCCCTACGTTGGCATTATCCAAATCAGGTAAGGTCGAGGGTCTCTTCCCTCCTCTCAGCCTCGTCTGCGAAGCTCCCTTGCAGCTACACATTATAAAATGCTAAAATTTGTTTGTCAAGAATATAGTTGCGGCTTTTGGGAAAGAAGACTATAATAAGCGGTTAGAAGTGACATGTCTGGTCAAAAAGAGTTTTCCGGCACAGAGAACATACACAGAAGGGACACACGGGATATGTACAAAATCGAGATGCATCTCCATACCAAGGAGGTCAGTAAATGCAGCTGGCTTACCGCCCGGGAGCAGGCGGAGGGCTACCACAGGGCCGGCTATGATGCCGTGGTGGTAACGGACCACTATAATTGGGATACCTGGAACTATCTGGGTATCGATCCCAGGACGGTGGACAATGTGATGCCGCAGTTTCTGGAGGGCTATCACAGAATGCAGGAGGCCTGTGATCCCTATGGCATCCGGGTCTATCTGGGTGCGGAACTGCGATTTCATGAAAACGACAATGACTACCTCCTCTACGGCTTCCGTCCGGAGCTGCTGTGCCATCCCTATGAGATCATGGAAATGGGCATTGCAGCCTTTTCTCAGATGGTGCGGCCGGACAAGGGCGTTCTGATCCAGGCTCATCCCTTCCGTAAGACCTGCGTGCCTGTTGCGTCCATGCTGCTGGACGGCATTGAAGTCTTTAACGCTACCCCCCGCCATATGCATCACAACCACAATGATCTGGCCCTGGAATATGCCAACCGGGTGGGGGATGGATTCATCCGCACCGCCGGTTCCGACTGCCACCGGCCGGAGGAGCTGGGACGCAGCGGCATCCTGACAGAGACTCTGCCCTCGGATTCCATGGAGCTGGCTCAGCTGCTCCGTTCCGGCAATTATCAGCTGATTATCCCAGCAAACGAAGCGGAATGATTCGTCAATTTTACCAAAAACAAACCGTCTGTTCATCAAATGAGCAGGCGGTTTGTTGCATACACCCTTGAAAAAGGACGTATAAACGGTGGAATTTCTAGGGAAAGACATCTGGGTGCGCACCCAGAATGCATCCATACAACTTGTTGATACATCTGTGAAAATACATAAAATCAATTTGACATTATTCACTTGCAATGGTAAAGTTAGCTAAACGGGTTAGAGACCCGCCAAACAACAGAAATGAAAAGGAGATTCGTGAAATGAAGAAGTCGAAACGTCTGATCTCTCTGATGTTGGCCGCAGTCATGGCACTGGCTCTGACCGCATGCGGCGGCCCCAAGGAACCAGCCCCTGAGGGTGATGATGCCGCTCCCGAGAATACGTGCAAGGAACTGACCGTTTATACCGCCTTCCCCGAGAGCGAGGTCATCAACTATTTCAATGCATTTGAAAAGGAAACCGGTATTAAGATCAATTACATTCGCCTTTCTGCCGGTGAGATGCTGACCCGTGTTGAGGTCGAGAAGGAGAATCCACAGGCCACACTGATGGTAGGCGGCTCTACGGATAACTACATTGCCGCAGCGGAGAAGGGTCTGCTGGAGCCTTATCAGTCTCCCGAGCTGACCAATACTCCCGAGAAGTACCTGGATCCCGACGGCAACTGGAACCCCATCTATGTGGGTGCCATCTCCTTCGCCTGCAACACCGACTGGTTCGAGGAGAAGGGTTACGAGTATCCTACCAGCTGGGAAGACCTGCTGGACCCCAAGTATAAGGGCGAGATCATCATGGCGCACCCCGCCACCTCCGGCACCGCTTACACCGTTCTGGCCACGCTGGTCCAGCTGATGGGTGACGATCAGGTGTGGGATTACCTCAGCAAGCTGAATCCCAACATGGCGCAGTACACCAAGTCCGGCTCTGCTGCCCCCAATGCAGTTGCTCTGGGCGAAGCTGCGATTGCATTGACCTTCTCTCACGATGGCCTGCAGCCCACCGCTGAGGGCTATCCCATTGCACTGTCCTTCCCTGAGGACGGCACTGGCTACGAGATCGGTGCAGCTGCTCTGATCAAGGGCGGCAAGCCTGAGGAACAGGAGAACGCCAAGCGCTTCATTGACTGGATGTGCTCTGCCGCCGGTCAGGATCACTACGCTGAGACTGACTCCTTCCGCGTCCCTACCAACACCACCGCCAAGACTGCTGAGGGTCTGGTCACACTGGACAAGGTCAGTGTCATTGATTATGACGCTGTTTGGGCTGCAAGCGTGAAGAGCGATTACACCGAACAGTTCGAGGCCAAGATTGCCAGCGCTCCCAAGGAGTAAGTCCTCACCGGGAGTCCGTCCAAATCAAACATGACTCATTACTCAGCCTTCCTCCCTGTGAAGGGGGGAAGGCTGAAACTTCCTCTCTGATTGGGGAGGAGGTCCCTTCCAACAAACTATCAGGAGGAAATCTTATGGCGGTCTCATCGAAAAAAGGCGGAGCATCCTCCGCCCGCGCGAAAAAGTGGAATGAGACAAAGATGATTGCCCGTCAGCCGGTGCTGCTGATTTCAATCATCATCTCCATTGTGCTGCTCGCGGTTTTTGTTGCATATCCCCTGCTGAAGGTCCTGGTGTTCAGTCTGACCGGCGAGGACGGCGGCTTCTCCCTGGAGACGCTGAAATCCATCTTCACCACTCCACGGTATCTGACCACCTTTGGCCGGACCATGGCGCTGGGCGCGATTGTGGCGGTGATTGCCACCTTCATCGGCTACATCTTTGCCTTCACGATCACCCGCACCAATGTGCCCTGCAAGAAGTTTTTGAAGCTGATTGCCACCCTGCCCATTTTGTCCCCGCCCTTCATCCTGTCTCTGTCGATCATCTTCCTGTTCGGAAAGCAGGGCTTGATCACCAAAACGCTGCTGGGCATTACCGGAAACAATGTCTACGGTATGGGCAGCCTGATTGTGGTGCAGGTCATGAGTTTTTTCCCCATTGCCTACCTGACGCTCTCCGGCATTCTGGAGTCCATTGATGCCTCTGTGGAAGATGCGGCCTGCAACATGGGTGCCAGCCGCTGGCACACTTTCTGGACCGTGACATTCCCCTTGTCTCTTCCGGGCATCATCTCCGGCTGCCTGCTGGTGTTCATCCAGTCTCTGGAGGACTTCTCAAACCCCGCAACCATCGGTGGTGAGTTTACCACACTCTCGGTGGAGGTGTATCAGATCATCACCGGCAGCTACGACCTGCGCAAGGGTTCTGTTTTGGCACTGCTGCTGTTGCTGCCTGCAGTCATCGCATTCCTGCTTAATAAATACTGGGTCAACAAGAAGAGTTTCGTCACCGTCACCGGCAAGCCCACCCAGGCCCGGAAAATGATGGATGAGCCCCACATCAAGTGGCCGCTGTTCGCTTTTTGCATGATTGTGGCAGCTATCATTCTGCTCTTCTACGGCACTGTGGTTTTTGGCTCCTTTGTCAAGACCTGGGGCCGGGATTACACCCTGACCCTGAACCAGTACCACAAGGCATTAAACTACGGCTGGGACAGCCTGAAAAACTCCATGGTGCTGGGTCTGATTTCTGCTGTCATCGGCGGCCTTCTGGGTATGGTGATTGCCTACCTCACCGCCAAGCGCAACTACTACGGCAAGAGTTTTATTGAGGTTGCTTCTGTTTTGATGTTTGCGGTGCCCGGTACGGTGCTGGGCATCAGCTATGTGCTGGGCTTCAACTCCATCAACCTTTTTGGCCGTACCTTCTCCCTGGCTGGCACCGCTCTCATCCTGATTATCGTCTTTACATTCCGCAATATGCCAGTGGCCATCGAGTCTGGTACCACTACGCTGCTGCAAATTGACAACTCCATTGAAGAGGCCTCCACCATCCTGGGCGCGGACAGCCAGTATTCCTTCCGCCGCATTACCCTGCCCATGCTGCGCAACGCCTTCTTCTCCGGTATTGTCTATTCGTTCGTTAAGGCCATCACCGCCGTCAGCGCTGTCATCTTTCTGGTGTCTGCCCGGTGGAACCTGGTCACCAGCAAGATTTACACGCTGTTCGACCAGGCAAAGTACAGCCAGGCGGCTGCCTTCGTCACCATGCTGGTCATAATCCTGCTGGTCTTTATCGGCATTTTTAACGCAGTCATCAACCTGATTCTGGCTCCCCGTTCCAGGGTGCCTGGAAAGTCTAAAAAAGCGGAGGGAACGAAATGAGTATTGTCCATGAAAAGCCGGCATTCAGCAAAAAGAGCTCCGGCGTCATTCTGAAGGATGTGACCAAAATCTTTCAGCAGCCGGACACCGGCAAAGACTTTGTTGCCGTTGATCATATCAATCTGGAGATTCAGGACGGCGAAATGGTCACCTTGCTGGGACCCTCCGGCTGTGGCAAAACCACTACGCTGCGCATGATCTCCGGCTTTGAGTACCCTACCAGCGGCAGCGTATTGATCGGCGACCGGGATGTGGCCAATATTCCGCCCAACAAGCGGGGCATCTCCATGGTGTTCCAAAGCTATGCGTTGTTCCCACATCTGAATATCTGGGAAAATGTCGCTTACGGCCTGCGGGTGGCCAAGGCACCACAGGATGAAATCACCCGCCGCACCAACGAGGTCATGGAGATGATGCAGCTCACCGGCATGGAAGCGCGGTTCCCCAACCAGCTCTCCGGTGGTCAGCAGCAGCGTGTGGCTCTGGCCCGTGCCGTGGTCATCGAGCCCAGTGTGCTGCTCTTCGATGAACCGCTGTCCAACCTGGACGCAAAGCTCCGTGAGAGCACCCGGGATGAGCTGCGTGCCCTTCAGAAACGGCTGGGTATTACCTCTTTGTATGTCACCCATGACCAGTCTGAGGCCATGGCCATCTCCGACCGGGTCGTCATCATGAAAGATGGCGTCATCCGTCAGCAAGGCTCTCCTCAGGATATCTATGAACGGCCCAACAGCCGCTTTGTGGCCAACTTTATTGGCAAGGCCAACTTTATCGACGGCATCTTCCGGGGAATGGACGGGGAGGCTGCTCTGGTGGAGGTCGGCGGACATACCTTCTCGGTCCCTGTTCCGGGAACAATGGAGGGTGTGGAAAAGGATGAAAGCTGCTGCCTGACCGTCCGTCCGGAGTCTGTGCTGCTGTCTGCGGAGGAAGGCTCACTGCCTGGTGTGATCTCCCGTGCGACCTACTATGGCGCAAAGGTTGAGTACGAAGTTATGCTGGGCAGTCAGCCCATCATTGTGGAGGTTTACAACCCCCAGTTGAGCCAGCGGTTTGTGGAGGGCGACCAGGTTCACATGACTCTGATCGACCGCTGTGTCCGTGTGCTGAAGTAAATCAAAAAGCTGCAAAATGCCCCGGCGCTCCCAAGCGCCGGGGCATCAGTTTGTCTAAAAACTGTGCGGCAGACTTTTTACTGTCAGTAGCGGGGAATGTGTGCGTCTGCTCGTGGAGCGAGATGGGCGGCTGAAAAGTGTATCACCGATTATCACATCACAGAGAGATGCTTTTTGCACGTTCATACATTTTCCTGCACATACAGGAAAGTGTTCATGATGCGCATACACTTCAAAATAAGTGATAACAGTAGAAAACTGACGAGCTTTCTAAAGCAAACGAGCAAGATGGTTGAAAACTTTGGGACTTTTCAGTCTTGAAGTGATGCGCAGAAAGAGATACCATGGATGCAGCTGAGCGGATTGTCCCCCGATCCACTGTGTACTTAGGAGGAAACAAGATATGAAAGAACAGAAAAAGAAGCTGGGGCTGCTCCCCAGACTGCTGATCGCCATTGTGGTCGGCATCCTGATTGGCCAGTTTATGCCAGTCTGGTTTGGCCGGATTATTGTGACTGCATCAGGCCTGTTCAGTGCCTTTTTGAAGTTTATCATCCCCATTATGATTGTAGCTTATGTGACAAAGGGAATTGCTGATCTCCAGGGTGGTGCAGGAAAGCTGCTGCTGATTACCGTGGCAATTGCCTATACCTCCACCCTGATTTTCGGCTCTGCCTCTTACCTGGTCTCTTCCACACTCTTTCCCAGCTTTATGAGTGAGGGCGCACTACAGCAAATTGCTGCCGCCACCGGTACGGGCCTTTCCACCTACTTCTCCCTGAGCATTCCACCCCTGCTCGATACCCTGACAGCTGTGGCACTGGCGTTCGTTCTAGGTCTTAGTATGTCCATGTTGCGTGGAAAGACCATTGGAGATCACCTGTATTATGACATGCAGGACCTGGCCGGTATTGTGGACAACGTGCTGAATCGCGTCATTATTCCGCTGCTGCCTCTGTACATCTGCGGAACCTTTGCTGACATGACCCGCTCCGGCAAGACCTTTGCCATTCTGGGTATTTTGTGGAAGGTGTTCCTGGTGGTGATCATCATGCACCTGGTCTGCATTGTGATTCAGTTTACGATTGCCGGCCTGCTGAGCCGGAAGAATGTCCTTACCCTCATCAGAAATCAGATTCCCGGCTACGCTGCCGCGGTGGGCACCCAGTCCTCTGCCGCTGCTATCCCTGTGAATCTGAAGTGCGCTGAGGCTGACGGAATCTCTCCTCAGATCCGTAATTTTGTGGTTCCCCTGTGCGCTAATATCCACATGGCGGGTTCTATGATCACGATTACAGCCTGTGCTACTGCTGTGTGCCTTATGAATCGTCTGCCCATCAGCCTCGCCACTGTGGTGCCCTTTATCATGACCCTGGGCGTTGCGATGGTTGCCTCTCCGGGTGCTCCCGGCGGCTCCATCATGACTGCCCTGCCTTTCCTGTACATGATCTTCGGCACCGAGCTGGGCGACCCCAACGGCCCTATCTGTGCATTGATGGTGGCCCTGTATATCACCCAGGACTCCTTTGGAACTGCCTGCAATGTTTCTGGTGACAATGCCATCGGTGTCATTGTGGACACCGTCTATCGTAAGTGGATTGCCAAGACTTCCGCTGAGGACTGATCCAGCAGACGAAAAACCCGGCTTGCGCTTGATGCGCAGCCGGGTTTTTCGACATTTTGAGAGCCACGGCATCCGCCGTGGCTCTTCTCCTGCGACGGTTATGAGTAGACGTACGATTCCTTTGATAGCTTTTGATCAAAGATTCCAAGTGTTTTCACGCCCGTGGGCCTTACGATAGGCTGTAGGTGTAATGTGCTTGATGGATTTAAATTGCCTGGAGAAGTCTGAATAATCCCGAAATCCAACCGTATAAGCAATATTTGTAATACTGTCTTGTGTTGATTGAAGCAGGTCGCAAGCTTTGCTGATGCGGTAGTTCAACAGATATGCTTGGGGTGAAACGCCTAGATTTTTTTTGAACATTTTGTAGAGATAGGTTCGGTCTATATTGAAGTGATTCGTGATATCTTGCATGGTTAAATGTGTTGCATAGTTATCAATCACAAAGGCTAGGCATTGCTCAAAAAAGAGTGACCCTTTTCTCTTTCTGGATTCTAGCGGCGTGATGTTGGATAGAAAATCGCACAAGTAGCGGGAGAACAGTTGATCTGCAGAAGAAGGTGATATTGAGGTAGCACACATATCTGCCAGGATCTGCCGCATGCTATCCATGTCTGTAAGGCTTTTATAGGTTGTGGAGGAACGTGAAAACCCGTTTTGGGCAATCATGGTTTCGACACTTTTTCCGTGCATCGCTACCCAGAAATATTCCCAAGGATCACTGACTTGGGGGTAATAATTGGGGGTGCCGCCTGGGAAAATAAAAAATCCTTCTCCAGGAGCAAGTAAAACATATTCGTCAGCGGTACGACAGTATCCATATCCGCTGGTGATGAAGTGAAAACGATAATAGTCACGAGGAAAGGTTTTCAACACACGGGTAGGATCTGAACGCTCCCAGCCAAGAGCATCCAGCCTGATATCAGAAATATCGTTGTTATAGTCCATCAGACATCTCCTCTTTTATAAATTGGTTTATACGCCAGTTCTGTCGAAAATCACAGTGCATATGAAGGTAATTCCTTTATCATAGCATGCCGTTTTCGGAGATTTCAACGTTCTTCTCAAGTGCAGCAGGAATGTTTGGAAGAGGGAAGCCTGCACAATTACGTACAATTTGAACAGTAAATAGAAGATTGCAAAATGAATATATAATAAAATAAAACATGAAATAAAATAGCAATCATGAATTGGATAAATTTTTGTAAAGTTCTTGTTAGATAAAGGATGATTGCTTTGTATGAGCGGCGTGGAATCATATTAACGCAATAAATCATACTCCAAAATTTTATAAAATGATACAGATTTATGTGAATTTAACACAATAATTGAGATTTCAAAAACACATAACAAAAAGACGCGGCGAGATTATATGCGGAAATTGAAAGGATGGATGTGTAACGTAGAAGGATAAGAAATGAAAAACAGAAATTATTTTGTCAACATTTTGCAATGAAGTTTCAACGAGAGGACAAGAAAAGAAGAGAAGAATTCTGTATCATGTATATCGGCGAACAGCTAAAACGTTCAAAAGATGATTATCTATTTAGAAACAGAAGAGGGGTCTTGAGATGCAAACATGTAAGTCGGGTAGCTTGGCGCTGCGAAGAAAGAACGCAGTCTGGTACCTGTTTATGCTTCCCAGCATCGTGGGAATCGTATTATTTATGGCATATCCCATTATTGAGGTTGTGCGTTTGAGCTTTTTCAAGTCAAACGGAACGGTGGAGACTTTTAATGGCCTTGCAAATTTTAAGTACATCCTTGGAAATGAAGCGTTTCGAAAATCAATTTTTAACACGTTTTTCATCACGTTTTTCCAGCTTCTGATTTCGGTCCCGGTTGGATTTTTAATTGCCCTTGCCATCAATTCGATAGTCAAAGGAAAGAACTTCTTAAAGACGCTTTTTTTCATTCCTTATGTTACACCGGCAATTGCTGCAGGGACGTTGTTTTTGTTCATTCTGCATCCTAACGGAATTTTAAATCAGTTTTTGGGATGGTTTGGTTTGCCTGCTGTGTCTTGGCTGGAAAATGGGATGACAGCTAGATGTGGCGCAGTACTCATGGGAATTTGGAGATCGTTAGGCTTTAATATCATCATTTTCTTAGCGTATTTGCAGACAATTTCTCCGGAGTATTATGAGGCGGCCTATGTGGACGGTTGTAGCCGATGGCAAGCTCATTGCCATATTACATTCCCGCAGATGAAAGGTGCCTTTTCGTTTTTAATCATCATGGGGTGGATCAATGGTATGCAACGATTCACAGATGTGTATGCACTGGGTGGCATGACAGGATCTCCTGCAAGAAGCCTCCATACGATTGTCGGCTTCATCTATGAGAGGGGATTTGGCAACTATGAATTTGGAATTGCATCGGCTGCATCCTGCGTGTTATTTGTGCTGATATTGCTTTTTACGCTGTTGAATCTCCGCTTCACAAGGGAAGAGAAACCGACAAGGAGGAAGAACCTGTGAAAACTCCAGAAATTAAAGATGGCTATGCAAAGCGTAAGCGCAGGACAGAACGTATCATGTTTCTATCGTTGGCAACCATTGGCGCTCTTTTTATCGTTCCGTTTGTATGGATGACAGTAGTGGCATTCGAGAGAAATGCAAATATTCAGCCACCTTTTCCGCCGTCATTGATAGTCAAGGAACCATCCCTATTTAACTTTAAAGTAGTCACGGAGAACGGGAACATGTGGACAGCATATATGAACTCCCTGATTGTTGCTGGAGTTTCAGTGCTGGTCAATCTGATTGCTGTGATGCTTGGTGGGTATGCATTATCCAAAGGCAAGTTCAAAGGCAAAGGTGCCCTAATTTTAATTATCTTAGGCACCATGATGATACCTTTTGAAACTCGCATGATCCCAATGTTCAAGATGTTTTTCAAGGCTAATATGGTAAATACGTTCGCTCCACTGATTTTACCGCAAATCATTGACGGCTTTGGATTAATCATGGCGAAGAATTTTTTTGATAAACTGCCTGATAGTTTGGGGGAGGCTGCCCGCATTGATGGTGCAGGTCCGTTCAGAGTTTTCGCATTGGTATATTTGCCATTGTCAACGCCAATTATGGCAACAATCGTGATTCTGAAATTTATGGCCAGTTGGAATGATTTCTTGTGGCCATTGGTGATCCTTACCGGTGATCAGACCCGTACAGTGCCTATTTTTATTTCTGCGTTTTCCCAGGAAGGAGGCACCAGAATGGCCGGTAGTACCATGTGTGTTGCATTTTTGGGAATTATTCCTGTTGTAATTGTGTTCCTGCTTTTGCAGAAATACATTATACAATCTATTGCCCTCAGCGGTGTGAAGGGTGAATAAATCGTTTTTAGCAGTATTTACTGCTGAAATAAATAGCCAGATAAAAACGAAAGGAAGCACTAAAATGAAAAAATGCTCTCGTATTCTTGCTGGTATGCTGTCTGTTCTGATGATAGGAAGCATGCTGACCGGCTGCGGCAACAACGCCGAAACCGACGTTACTGACGATACTCCTGGCAAGACGGTCCTGAAAGTGCAGCTGATTGGCGATTTCAAAGAAGAAGATTTCACGGACCCCATTTCCGGCAAGTCCCTGAAAGGTGTCCACGTCCTTGAAGAAGAGTTTGAGAAACTGCACGAGGATATTGACTTACAGTATATTATCATGGGCTGGGATGATTATCAGAAAAAAACCCAGGCGATGATGATTGCAAATGAAGCTGATGTTTATCAGGCACCTGGTATTGGCGCTTTGGCGGATCAGAACCTGCTGGAACCCCTGCAGCCTTATATTGATCGGGATCAATTTGACTTATCAGTGTACATTGATGGACAGGTTGATGGATGGAAAGTGGTAGCCCCTGGTGATACTGAGCCTCAGATCTACGGCCTTCCCTTCATTGCGGATACTCGTTTTATTCTTTATGATAAGCAACTCTTTGATGAGTGGGGCGTGGAATACCTGTCTGCACAGCCTACGTTGGAGGAGGTTATTGAGAAGGGAACACAGATGACTGGCATCAACCCTGTTACCGGAAAAGAAAATTTCGGATTCTTCCACAAAGGTACTGACGCAGGTGATATCGTGATGAACCTGAATGAGTACTTCGGAGGAACTTGGGGTACAGGTAACCGCAGCAGTGAAATGAAAGTTAACTTTGACACCGACACTATGAAGCAGGCACTGGAGGCACTGTTGGAAATCAATCGCAATGCACCTACCGGCGTCATGGCGAACCAGGGCGGCGAATTGTTTACTACTGCAGAAAATAACTGTGCAATTCATCTCCGCAGCCATCCTGCAATGCTGAACAACATTTATGCACAGGGACTCCAGGACCGGTATGGAGTTGCACGCTTGTTTATCAATGAAGACGCAGGTATGGGCGGCATGTTTGCCGGCAGTCCTGTTGTTATTTCCGCCAACAGTCAGGTCAAGGATGCTGCCTGGGAATATGTAAAATTTGTCAGCAGCGATGTGTTTGCCCAGAACTTCTGGGAGAATCTCCGCAATGAGGGCATGCCTTGCCAGAAGGTAGCCTTGAGCTTTGACGATGTCAAAAATGATGAGAACGTTGCAGCTATGTTTGACACGCTGCAGTACCTGTGGACTCCGCGCTATGTATATCGTGCTGGGCAGGCCAAGAGTATTCTGACAAATGCTGTTGAGGAAGTGGCTTTGAACGGTAAGGATATTTCTCAAGCTTTGAGTTCTGCCCAAAAGGAAGTCGATGACTGGGTGGCTGCTCAGTAAGCCAATCACCTGAGCAACTGATGTACCGCAAAAAAGAATGGCAGAGGCAGGTCATCTGCCTCTGCCATTCTTTATGAAGAAAGGGACAAGCATGGTAAATGTTACTGCACATGCAGGGTGTGAGGGCACACCCATGAATTCCATGGAGAACTTGAAAACTGCAGTGGAATGGCAGGCAGACCAGGTTGAGATTGATCTGCGAATTTTCCAAGGCGTATTGTATCTATCTCATGATCCAATCAGGAAAGATTGCTTGCAGAAATATTTGACTCTTCAGGAGGCTGTAAAATTTCTGCGTAAGAACACTGTAGAACTCAATTGTGATCTAAAGGAGAAAGAAACTTTAGAACCTGCCATGTCTGTATTGTGGGAGGCTGGAATGGCAGACCGTGTGTTTTTTACAGGGGAAGTAAATGCAGACCTGGTGAGGAGACCGTTTCGGTATTTTCAGAACGTAGAAAATTGTGGAATTGTTCAAGAAGGAGAATTATTGACAGAAACAACCGCTAAAAAGCTGGCTGATTGGTATGATACTTATCACAACGATACTCTGGCGGGATTTAATATCGAATATAGAACATTAACAGAGAAAACGCTTTCTATTTTTCTACAGCACCAGATTCCCATATGTTGCTGGCAGGTAGACGAGGAACTGTGCCTGCAAAAATTGGTTAGGGCTGGAGTAAAATACATCACTACAAATAATTTGCGATTGTCTTTGCAAATCAAGAAACAACAGGTGGATGGATGTACAAATGATCTTCTGGAGAAAGAGTCAATATCGTTCACTCCGCAACCAAGCGGAAATGACCATATTGACCGAAGTCAAACAAACTGAGCCATAGCCATGATTGCAAGAGCAGCTGCAAAAAGCGTTCTGATACTCCTGCCTGCGGGCTTCCCGCTTCTTTCCCTGATCCTTCGGCGGGGACACAGGGGAAGAAGGACCGGTTATCTGATATTCCATTTTTTGCACCATGCCAGAATCTCGCAATGCCAGACGCCAGGCAGAAGAAGCGGGTCATGGTCGTTACCACCGTGCAGGCCCTCTTTCTATGTGTTTGATGACGATTCGCAACTTCATTTTAACACATAGGGGGCCTGCACATTTTTTGCTTTTGTTTTGGCTGAAAAGTTGTGGTTTCAAGGGCGCAAGTTTGAGTTAAAACAGACAAATGATATGGCCTTTTCAGAAACGCTGTCGTTTCGAAAACTCTCTGGACTTCTGAAAAACAGCTGCTGCCACATTGCCATGGTGTCTGGTTTATGCCAGCGTATTCCGGTACAGGAAGGTGACGATCTGGCCTCTGGTGCAGGGCGCGGCAGGGGAGAAGGTTGTAGCCGTGACGCCCTTGGTAATGCCCTGCTGCAGCGCCCAGGCCACTGCGGAGGCATAGTAGGCGTCGGGGGGCACATCCGTAAAGGCAGCGGGCGCCATGATGGGAGAACCCGCGGCGCGCCACATAAAGGTCACGGCCTGCTGCCGGGTGATTTGGCTGTCAGGATCAAAGGTCCGGGCGGTGCGGCCCTGGGTGATGCCCTGCTCTACTGCCCACACAACCGCCTTGGCGTAGTAGGCCTCAGGCGCCACATCCGTGAAGGTCTGCTGCAAGGAAGAGGGCTCGGGGCATCCGGCTGCACGCCACAGGAAGGTGACCATCTGTGCCCGGGTACAGGTGTTGTTGGGGGCGAAGGTGGTGTCCGTCAGTCCCAGCGTAATTCCGTTGGCGACTGCCCAATATACCGCATCATAGTAGTAGTCTTGCCGGTGCACATCGGTGAAGACAGGGGGGG
>JAHHSA010000012.1 GCA_020025475.1 Oscillibacter sp. | reverse complement strand
ACGGCCCGGGAAGATAGGTAACGCCAACACAAAAGAGACAGCCTTTTGGCTGTCTCTTTTGTGTTGTAGACGTATTGATTGCAAGGGTGCGCAGCGAGGAGTGCTGCAGCTCCATGGAATACCCCCCAGGGAAGTGCCAATCGGCGCTTCCCTGGGGGGTGTTATCCTTTATTCGTAAATGGGGAACTGCTCGCATAGGGCGTTAACCTCACTGCGAACCTGTTCCGCGTTCCCTTCAAAGTCCTGAGCGATCATACCCATCCACTGCGCGATCTTCACCATTTCCGGCTCCTTGAAGCCACGGGTGGTGACGGCGGGCGTGCCTACCCGGACGCCGCTGGTAATGGTGAATTTCTCCGGATCATTGGGGATGGAGTTCTTGTTCAGGGTGATCTGAACCTTGTCCAGACGGCTCTCGAACTCTTTACCGGTGATATGGAAATTCCGCACATCCACCAAACACAGGTGATTATCCGTGCCGCCGGAGACCAACCGGAAGCCCTGCTTCACCAATTCATCTGCCAAAACCTTGGAATTTTTGACGACCTGCTGGCCGTAGGTCTTAAACTCCGGCTTCAGCGCCTCACCCAAGCAGACGGCCTTAGCGGCGATGATGTGTTCCAGAGGTCCACCCTGGGTGCCGGGGAACACGGCGGAGTTGATCTTTTTATAAATCTCCTCATCGTTGCAGAGAATCAGGCCGCCGCGGGGACCACGCAGGGTCTTGTGGGTAGTGGTGGTCACCACATCGGCGTAGGGGATAGGAGAGGGATGGACGCCTGCGGCTACAAGGCCGGCGATGTGGGCCATATCCACCATCAGGTAGGCACCGACTTCATCGGCTACTTCCCGGAATTTAGCAAAATCAATGGTACGGGGATAGGCCGATGCACCCGCGATGATCAGCTTAGGCTTGCACTCACGGGCAGTCTGTGCCATAGCCTCGTAGTCGATGGTCTCTGTCTCAGGATTCAGGCCATAAGGGACCACATGAAAATACTTTCCGGAGATATTGACGGGGCTGCCGTGGGACAAGTGGCCGCCTTGATCCAGGTTCATACCCAGCACCGTATCGCCGGGCTGAATCAGTGCGAAGAAAGCAGCCAAGTTGGCGCTGGCGCCGGAGTGGGGCTGCACGTTGGCGTAGTTGCAGCCGAAGAGCTTACAGGCCCGCTGCCGGGCAATCTCCTCGGTGACGTCCACAGCATAGCAGCCGCCGTAGTATCGCCGGCCGGGATAGCCTTCGGCGTATTTGTTGGTCAGGCAGGTGCCCATGGTCAGCATAACGGCCTCACTGACAATATTTTCTGAGGCAATCAGCTCAATATTGTGGCGCTGCCGGTCATACTCCTTCTGAATGGAAGCACCGACCTCGGGGTCAAACCCAGAGATATAGTCCATTGTGTTGCGAATCATAAAAGCCCTCCTTTTTGTGCGGTGGTCGGAAAACCGACTCATTCGTTTCCTGGTCCTTCATCTATACAAGTGTCTGTTCGTCCTGCTCAGCCCAGCCGCGCGGGAGTCCCGTCCTCGTACAATCCGTTTTCTGTCAACACCCAGGGGACCGGCATATCCAGGGGCTCCACCGGGATCTCCTCCCGGATGAGATTTTCCCGGCACAGCAGAACTGCTCCTCCACGGTAGTGGGCGAGGAAGCGGTCGTAGTAGCCGCCGCCCTGGCCAAGCCGCTGTCCCAGATGATTACAGGTAAGACAGGGCAGTATAGCGAAATCTACCTGATCCACACTGAGCGAAGGAGCGCCTGCATCAGGCTCCAGAATCCCATAGGCCCCCGCAGCAAGCTGTTCCAGTGATGCAATCTGTCGGAGTGTGAAGATGCCCTCCGCCTCACAGCGTGGCACACACACTGTTTTACGGGCGTTTAAAGCATGTTCCAGAATAGGGCGGGTGTTAATCTCCCAGCCGGTGCCCACATAGCAGAATACAACATCTGCGGCCTGGTACTCCGGCATAGCCACCAGGTGGGTAGCAATGGCTGCGTCTGCCTGGGCTTTATACTTTTCCGAGAGTTCTGCCGCCAATGCGCGCATGGTGACACGAAGCTCTGCCTTATGTTCTTTTTTGGTCATGGGTCCTCCTTGTTGGTGAGCTGACCGGCGCCGAAGCAAATGGCATCGGTTCCGAATTTACCTCGAATCCGCTCCATGGCGCCCTCCAGCTTCTCCCGTCTTTCGTTTTTCGACACGGCGGGAGCGGTGAATAGGTCCATCTGCTCGTAGGCTTCCCCCTCCGCTGCCAAATGGATGGCGGTGATGGTGATCATGCGCAGGGGAGACGGCGGCGTCCAAAGTTCGTCGATCAGACTCATGGCAGCGACGGTCAGCTCACGAATCAAATGGGTGGGGGCTGAGAGTTGGCGCTGACGGGAGCGGTCATGGAAATTAGGGTCCCGGATAGTTACCTGAATGCCGCAGGCGTAGAGACCATTGTGCCGCAGGCGGCTGGCCACAGAGTCCGCCAGGATCGCAACTGCATTCTGGACTTCAAGCCGTGTGGTTAAATTTTTTGGGAAGGTGGTGCCATTGCCTACAGACTTTACCGGTTCCCTGTCATACCGGGAGCGAACCGGATCGTTGTCCAGACCGTTGGCATAATCGTGGAGCCGGGCGCCCAGGCGGCCCATGAGGCGCTCCAGTGTCTCTGCGGGCATGGCAGCCAGTTGACCGATGGTTTCTACCCCATACTGGTGCAGCAGGGCCTGGGCAGCATGGCCCACGTACAGCAGGGCACCGGCAGGCAGTGGCCAGACAATCTTCTGCCAGTTTTCCGGGGAGATTACCGTGGTGGCGTCCGGTTTTTTGTAGTCGCTGCCCAGCTTGGCAAAGACCTTGTTGAAGCTGACGCCTACGGACAGGGTCAGACCAAGCTCCTCCCGCATTCGACGGCGGAGTTGATCTGCCAGGGCGACGGCGTCACCACCGAAGAGGTGCAGGGTATTGGTGACGTCCAGCCAGCTCTCGTCAATTCCGAAAGGCTCCACCAGGTCGGTGTATTCATCGTAGATGGCGTTGACCTTTTTGGAGTAGTCCCGGTACAAGTCATGGTGGGAGCGGAGCAGAGTCAGGTTGGGACACTTCCGCTTGGCCTGCCAGATGGTCTCTGCCGTCTGGATGCCGCAGCGCTTGGCGGACTCATTCTTGGCCAAAATAATCCCGTGCCGGGACTCTGGGTCGCCGCAGACGGCCACGGGCACGTCCCGCAGTTCCGGGTGACGCAGCAGCTCCACCGAGGCATAAAAACAATTCAGATCACAGTGCAGGATGATGCGCGCCAACTAGTATCCTCTCCTCTGCAGGACTTTCTTCTATGGTATCACATTCTGTTGAATTTGAAAACAAAAGATTGTCCCAGACGCACACAAACTGCTTGTGTACAGACGGCTTTCATCTGTGAATTCCGCCCGTAAGATGCGTGGGAGGCGGACGCATGAAGAAAAACCTCCTCCGGCTGAGGCCGGGGGAGGCGGAAGATTTTATTACAGGATGCCCATGAGCACCAGTGCAATGGCGACAAAGGTGGCCAGCAGGGCAAAGGCGAAGAGCAGGAAGCCAGCGTTGCGGGAGGCCCCCATCTTGGTGTCCTCGCAGGATTCGGGGATCAGGCGCGCTCTGCGCAGCCCGTTGACCACAGGCTTGTAGATCAGCAGAATCAGGGCCATGTTCAGGCCGCCCTTGACCAAATTGAAGGGCAGGAACACGGTAGGCAGCATGGAGACCACCACATCTCTTGGAATCTTCATGTACAGAGGGGTAATCAGGAAATTCCAGAGCAGCATGACTGCGGTCAGCAGCACCACACCCAGAGTCAGGCCCACAACGGCGCCAGTCTTGGTGTGCTTTTTCTTATAGACGAAAGCGGCAGTGCAGCAGAAGGAAACAGTAGCCAGCACATTCATAATGCAGCCGATGATGCCGGTGTCGCTGTAGGTGAACATCTCCACCAAAGCCACCACGATGGAGACGATGGCAGCAGCCAGAGGGCCAAACACGAAGCCGCCGACACAGATGATGGTATCCTTCAGGTCCAGCTGCAAAAAGCCGGAGATCTGGGGCAGAGCCTTGGACAGCAGCATTACCACATAGGCGACGGCGGTCAACATACCCAGGGCAACCATGGTGCGGACATTCATCAGGCGAAAACGATGCACAGGGATTGCGTTGACATTGGGTTCAGACATAAAAAAACACTCCTTTGTTTGCTTGAAAACACCCTAGCACTTTGACTTCTCCAAGGTGAACAAACAACAAAGAAGCATACACACGTGGTCTTTGTCGTACTCATCTTCTTCCATCCAGACTATGACTGTTGGTCCCGGAGTTTCACCGGGTCAGCGGCTTCTCAAAAGCCGGTCGCGGACTTTACCGCCAGTGGGGAGTTGCACCCCGCCCTGAAGACAAAGTATTCAGTTGTTTCTATTGACTATTATATTCGACACAGAATGGGTTTGCAATTGTTATTTTACGCAAAAACAATAAAAAAGTATGTGCAGGTCGCCGAAAAATTTTGTCATGCCTTTACAAAATCAAACGATTGTTCTACAATAAAACCGTCATCTGAACAGGAGCATGGAAGGGGGGGCCATATGAAAGGCAGACAATCCAGCTGTTGCTTTACCGGTCATCGGCCCGGGAAGCTGCCATGGGGAACCAATGAGACGGACATCCGGTGCATCCGGCTGAAGCAGCGGATTGCGGACGCTGTGGAAACGGCCTACAAGGTCGGTTACCGGCATTTTATATGCGGCATGGCTTTGGGATGCGACCTCTATTTCTGTGAGTGTGTGCTGGCTCTCCGGGACCGCTGCCGGGATGTGACGGTAGAAGCGGCGATTCCCTGCCCAACGCAGGCGAATGCCTGGACGCAACAGGAGCGGGAACGGTATGGCCGACTGATGGCGGCCTGCGATTTGGAAACGGTGGTATCCAGTGTCTACAGCGCAGATTGTATGTACCGGCGGGACCGCTATATGGTGGATCACAGTTCGCTGCTGATTGCTGCCTTTGACGGTACGCCCGGTGGCACCCGGTACACCGTGGAATATGCCATACGGCGCCAGGTTTCTGTGGTTGATTTGCCAATTTTAGCGGAGGAATCTCCTAAAACACAAACGTTTTACAAAATTTTTACAACATCCTAACTTGCGTATAGAACTCCATTCAGGATATACTAAAAGCAGAAGGGGTGTGGACATGGATATTACTGATTATGCTCAACGCTTATACGAGACTGGCTTCCGGGAAGAACTGCTCGACCGTGCAGTGGTACTGGCCGGTGCACAGCGACTATTGTACCATGCCCTCTATGACGCAGTGACAGTTTATGGAATGTCTCAGGAAGAGGCCCTGGATGCTGTGGAGCAGGGCTGGCGCCCGGAATGAGCGAGAGAAAAGGACTGCCTGCGGGCGGCCTTTTTTTATCTTCGAGATCCTGCTCCTGGTTGTTACACAAAACAAAGAATCTGATCAATAAAAGGCGGACCGACTTGAGCCGGTCCGCCTTCATAAGTTGTCTTAGAAGCACTCGCGATAGATGCGCTGCATCAGCTCCTGGGTCATGGGAACATAGGAGTTGGTAATCAGGCGCTGCTGATTGACCTCAACAGACTTGGGGAACTCCACGATGTCCTCCTCGGTGAAGCCGCAGTCGTGCAGGGGACGCAGGGGCAGCACGGTCTCCAGCAGGTTGTTGAGGGAGGGAATGGCCTCCTCCACAGTGCAGTCCAGAATGTTGGCCACCATCTGCTTGAAGCGCAGCAGCTCACCGTTGGGGTTGAGCTCCTCATAGACCCGCAGCACAGCGCCGAAGAGCATGTAGTTGGACTCGCCGTGGGGCACGTGATAGGTGCCGCCCAGAGGGAAGCTCATGGCGTGAACGGTGGCGCAGCCAGCCTTCAGGAAGGCAATGCCAGCGTAGAGGGAAGCGGTGACGAACTCATCCATATACTCGAAACGAGCGTCAGGGCCCTTCTCCTTGATCAGCTTGAGGCCCTTCAGGATCATCTCCATGGCCTTCTCGCTGAACAGCTCGGAGGTCATGGTCTTACGGGCAGGGCTCAGGAAGGACTCGGTGGCGTGCACCAGAGCATCGATGGCAGAGCATGCGAAAGGCTTGAAGGGCAGGGTGCGCAGCAGATCGGGGATCAGGCAGACCTTGTTAGGAATGATGTCGTCGGACACCAGGCCCAGCTTGGTCTCGCCGCCGGTCAGCTGGCCGTCCTTCTCGTCTTTGACAATGGCGACGGTAATGTTGGTGCACTCAGAACCGGTGCCGCAGGTGGTGGGAATGGCGATGACGTCCTTCTCATGCACCACGGGGAAGCGCTTGAAGAACAGATCGTGCACGGTGTTGGGACGCTTGCAGCCCAGCAGCTTGCACATATCCAGGATGGCGCCGCCGCCAACTGCAATGACACGGTCATAGCTATCGTAGGGGATCATGTCGTACATGACCTGGATGGTCTCCTCGCTGGGCTCGCCGGTGCCAAACTTCTCCTGGAACACGAAGTTGCACTTCAGGCCCAAATCCTTCATGAAGGGTGTGTAGATGAACTCGTTGGTCAGAACCACATCGCGCTCACCAAGCTTGAACTCTTCGGCCATCTGAGCGAAGGTCTGGAACTTATACACAGTGGGTGCAAAGATGATCTCACGCTTATCAGCCATCAAAGAGGCAGAAAAAGCATCCATTTCCTTAGCCATAATTGAAGATCTCCTTTTTCAAATGATTTTAATTGGTGAACTCTGTCCCGGCGAACCGGGACAGAGCGTTGGAAAACCTGCTTACTTGCGGGAAACAGCCTTCTTCACGGCGGCCACGATATTGGCGGCACGCAGGCCATACTCGTCCATCAGGAAGTCCTGGGGACCGACCTGACCGAACTGATCCTGAACGCCCACAAACTCCTGGACGGTGGGGCAGTTCTTAGCCAGGCAGTTGGCAACCACAGAACCCAGACCGCAGGTCACGTTGTGGTTCTCTGCGGTGACGATGGCGCCGGTCTCCTTGGCGGCCTTGATGACCAGTTCCTCATCCAGAGGCTTCCAGGTGAACATATCGATCACGCGAACGTTGATCCCCTCGGCCTGCAGAGCCTCGTAGGCCTTCAGGGACTCGTCCACCATGATGCCGGAGGTGATGATGGTGGCAGCGTCGTTCTCACTCTCGTGGAGGACCACACCCTTGCCAATCTCAAATTCGGAGTCCTCGTCGTAGACCCGGATGATGCCCTTGCGGACAAAACGAGTGTAGCTGACGCCCTCCACATTCACCAGCTGGCGGGTAATAGAGGCCAGCTGATCGTAGTCAGCGGGGTCCAGCACGGTGGTGCCGGGAATGGACAGGTACATAGCGGCGTCTTCCAGTGGCATGTGGGTGCCGCCGTTAAATGCAGCCGTCACGCCAGCGTCAGAGCCCAGAACGCGGACGGGGAGTCCGGCGTAAGCGGCGCTCATGTAAATCTGGTCGAAGCAGCGGCGGGAGGAGAAGGTACCGAAGGAGTGGAAGAACACCTTCTTGCCGGTAGCGGCAAGACCTGCGGCGACGCCGGCGCCATTGCCCTCTGCGATACCTGCCTCAAAGGCGCGGTCGGGATAGTTCTTTTGCAGCATCTTGGTGTTGATGCAGCCCATCAGGTCGCAGTCCACGTAGACAATGGACTTGTCCTCGGCCATCATGTCGTTCAGAGTCAGAGCCAGACCGTCACGGCAGGCCCGGGAATCTTTTTCATGCTTACCAATCAGTTTCACGTTCATGTCTCTCACCCTCCTTAAGCGTTTTTCAGTTCTTCCAGAGCCTTTTCAGAGGCGGCAATGGCCTCGGCCCACTGCTCTTCACTGGGCTGAGAGGAGTGGTCGTGCTTGGGTTCCGCGAAGGTGGCGCCCTTACCCTTGCAGGTGTCCAGCACGATGCAGGATGGCACGCCCTTCTTGGCGTAGGCGTTCTGGATGGCGTTGTAGATGGCAGTCACATCATGGCCGTCGATCTCCTGGGTGTACAGACCAAAGCTCTCGGCCTTCTTGGCCAGATCGCTGTGGGCCAGAATATCGTCGGTGGGACCGTCGAGCTGGTAACCGTTCTTATCAATAAAGTAGATGAGGTTGTCCAGCTTGTGCGCATAGGCAAAGTGGAATGCCTCCCAGACCTGGCCCTCGTCAGCCTCGCCGTCGCCGACAACACAGAACACGTGGTTGTCGCGGCCGTCAATCTTGTTGCCCAGAGCAGCGCCGGCGGCGGTGGATGTGCCCTGGCCCAGAGAACCGGTGGTCAGATCCACGCCGGGAGTCAGCTTGCGGTCGGTATGGCTGGGAAACTTGGTATGGGGCTGGTTCAGGGTATAGGCCTCCTCCATCGGATAAAAGCCCATCAGGCCGAAGGTGGCGTAGGCCACGGGGCCGGCATGACCCTTGGACAGAACCAGCCAGTCGCGGTCCTCCCAACGGGGATTTTTGGGATCGTACTTCATAACCTCGCCGTACAAAACAGCCATCAGGTCAGCCAGATCCATAGAACCGCCCACATGACCGAAACCGCGGGAGTGGATGACCTTCAGGGTCTCCAACCGGATCTCGGCCGCCAGGACTTTCAAATTCTTCTCGTTCATGGGGGTGTCTTCCTTTCCTGTTTATATTTCTCCGCAGCAATGGGAAATTCGTGCGGGAACGAATCACAAAGCCGGAATCACAATTTTGCCGCCTGAATGTGAAGGCCAGAGGAAAAAAGTGTCCGGAATTGAAATGCGGTAACGCACACAGAAACCCACATTTCTCATTGTTATTCTATTCCAAAGATTATGCATAGTCAACCTGAGTTTTCATTTTAACAAGCTATTTCCATAAAACCATATTTTCGGTCGGTTTGGGGGGCGGAAGGGGGAAATGGGGCAGCGCTCTGGATTGGTTTTCAACAAAGCAATTGTGGAATACGTTGTGGAAAACGTGGAAAATGGCCAGGATACTGTGGAAAAAAACCAGTATAAAAGGTGAAAAAGAGCGGGCAGGCGCAGATGGGTAGAGCCCGGAGGGGCGGAAACAGACGTAAAGATGAGAAAAGAAGAAAATTGAAAGAGAGCAAGAATTCTCAAAAGAGCCTGTGAACTTGCAACATAGAAATTTCGAGCAAAAATTAGGCGTTTTGCCATATTTTCCGAAGGCCCGTCCCACGGGGTGAAAAAGTGGTGCAAGTGGCAGGGAGCTGCCAGTCTGCGGGGGGGAGTGGGCGGAGCAAAACGCACCTCGGCGGCATAGGATGGAACGTACCCGGCGGCAGGCCTGCCGGGACAATATCGGGGCGGCGGAGCAGCACTGCCCCGCGGCTCCCATGAGAAACGAGGGAACTACATTGAAAATCAATGAGGCATATGAACACGAGCCCCTGCGCAGCCCCGACGAGGAGAGCAGCTGTCACTGCGGCTGCCAGAGACAGGGAGAGCAATGTGTGGACGTCTCCGTCCCCCTGGTTCTGACGCCCACTTCCGGCGTCGGACCGGTAACCACTGTCTGCCGGGGGCAGCCCACGGCGGTGTGCGTGACTGCGCCTGACGGCAGCAGCTGTACGGTGACCTTTACTCAGAAAGTCTGCATCTTTATGCCGCTGCGCTTTGGCGTCAGCGTGACGGAGGGCGACGCTACCATTGCCTGCGCTGCTGATGGCCGTCCCTGTGGCTGCAGCGAAAACGGTTAACAAAGTTCCGCCCTGATTTTTTAGATCGGGGCGGAACCTTTTATCTTGCAAAACGGCAAAAAACTATGTATACTGGATTGAATTTAGAGTGAAATCAGAAAGGACGATCCCAATGGCAGCTTACACCAAGATGACCGAGGCGGAGCGGAAGGAAGAGTACGCCCGCCTTTTGCAGGAATACGACGCGCTGAAAGCAGAGGGTCTCAATCTGAATATGGCCCGGGGCAAGCCCGGAAAGGCCCAGCTGGATCTTGTCTCCGATATGTTTGATCTGATGCGCACCCCTGAGGAATATGTCTCCGATGGCATTGACGTGCGGAACTACGGTGAGGTCGCCGGGCTGCCCGCCGCCAGGCGCCTGTTTGCGGAGATTCTGGACTGTCAGTCCCAGCAGGTGCTCGTTGGCGGAAACGCCAGTCTGCAGCTGATGTACGATACCATTTCCAAGGGCTTCACCCACGGTCTTCTCCGCAGCCCCCGTCCCTGGTGCCGGGAGAAAACGCTGAAGTGGTTGTGCCCAGCCCCCGGCTATGACCGCCACTTCAAGGTAACGGAGTCCTTCGGCTTTGAGCTGATCACCATCCCTATGACCGAAAACGGACCGGATATGAATGCTGTGGAGGAGGCCGTGAAGGACCCGGCTGTCAAGGGCATCTGGTGTGTGCCCAAGTACTCCAACCCCGATGGCTACATCTATTCAGAGGAGACCATCCACCGCATGGCAGCGCTCAAGCCTGCCGCCCCTGACTTTACCATCATGTGGGACAATGCCTACTGCATGCATGAGTTCGAGGGTGCCTATGTGCCCTTCCCCGACATCATCCGCCTCTGCGCCCAGGCTGGCAACCCTGATATGGTCTTTGAGTTTGCCTCCACCTCCAAGGTGACCCTCCCCGGCGCCGGCATTTCCTGCATGGCTTCCTCCGAGGCCAACATTGCCTATATCCAGAAGCTGCTGGGCATCCAGATTATCAGCTTCGACAAGGTGAACCAGCAGCGCCATGTCCTCTATTTGAAGGACAAGGCCCACACCCTGGAGCTGATGCACAAGCACGCCGCTGTTCTGGGACCCAAGTTCCGGGCTGTCATCGACGCATTGGACCGGGAGATCACCCCGCTGGAAATCGCCCACTGGACCAGACCCAAGGGCGGCTACTTCGTCTCTTTGTACGCCATGCCCGGCACTGCCAAGCGGACCCACCAGCTGTGCAAGGAGGTGGGCGTCACCCTCACCGGTGCCGGTGCTACCTTCCCCTACGGCAAGGACCCTGACGACAGCAACCTGCGCATTGCTCCCTCGCTGCCTCCTGTGGAGGAACTGGAAAAGGCTATCAAGGTACTGTGCACCTGCCTGAAGATGTCTGCATTGGAGAAACTGGGCGTATGAGATATCAGGGAATGGTATATCGGCCTCCCTCTGAGGCCTACAGCCTGATCGTCCAGGTGACCTATGGGTGCAGCCACAACACCTGCGCCTTTTGCAGTATGTTCAAGGAGAAACACTTTGCCATCCGGCCGCTGGAGGAGGTCCTGGAAGACTTCCGGGAGGCCCGGAAGGTCTACCGCCGAGTGGATCGGGTGTTCCTGGCCGATGGCGATGCGCTGGTACGCCGGGCAGAGGAGCTATATGTCATTCTGGACACCGTCCGGGAGCTGTTCCCGGAGTGCGAGCGGGTGACCAGCTATGCCTCCCCCGCATCCATTAAGATCCGCACGGAGGACGAGCTGCGGACCCTGCGGGAGAAAGGACTGACCATGGTCTATATGGGGCTGGAATCCGGCTGCGACGACGTGCTCAGGCTGATGCGCAAGGGCCATCTGTCCAGCGAGATCGTGGCCATGGGCCAGAAGGTCCGCCGCTGTGGCATGGCTCTGTCCGTCACGGCCATCACCGGCCTGGGGGGGCCGGAGCTGCTGGAGCGCCACGCCATTGAGACTGCCGAGGCATTCAACGCCATGAATCCGGAGTACATCGGAATGCTGACGCTGATGGTGGAGGAGGACACGCCCCTCTATGATTGGGTTCATGACGGCAGCTTCAAGCTGCTGACGCAGCAGGAGGTGTTGGAGGAGACCCGCATCCTGGTGCAGCATCTGGACAGCCCCGGCAGCGTGTTCAGAATGAATCATGCAAGCAACTACCTGGATCTCCGGGGCACCCTCAACGGTGACCAGAAGACCATGCTCCGTGCCATCGATGCCGCCGAGCGGGACCTCACGCTTCTGCGCCCGGAATTCTGGCGCGGTCTGTAAAAAACGCCCCAAGTCTGTTCAAAGACTTGGGGCGTTTCAGCTTGTCGAAGGAGTCTTTTTCCACCAATTCGGCGATAATTTGAACTCTTAAAAGGGTTCAAATTGGGTGGAATTATACGTGCAAGGGGTATGCATCCCCTACACACACCCCACTACTTACGAGCAGAAGTCTGTGGCACAGTTTTACAGACAGCCCGAAACGGACCTCTTTTGCTGCGCTCAGTCTTGGCAATCGGCCTGCTGACGGCACAGCTTAGTACCGGCCAGGGCCACGGCAAAGACAAACCAGAAAATGCACATGACGCGGGGATAGTTCCAGAGGTAGTCGGCCAGGCCGCAGACCATGGCACCGCAGAGGGCAGCGGCAGCTGCGGCGGCGATGGTGCGGGCGGCGGAGGTGCCGCAGTGACGGACGGTGTGGGCCACCCGCTTGATGTTCCACAGCATGGAGGACACAAAGCCCACAATGCCCAGCAGCCCAGCCTCCACCCAGACTTCCAGATAGAAGTTGTGGGCGTGGACATAGGGGGCGCGGCCATGGTAGAGGTTCATATCCCGGATGAACTTCTGCACAGCTGCGGTGCCGAGACCAGCACCGGTGACAGGGGAGGTCTCAATCACGTTGACTGCGGCCTCGTACAGGGGAAAACGGCTGGCGGTAGAGGTATCGGCGGGGTTTGTGATGGTGAGAATACGGTTCCAGATGGTGTCGGGCAGCAGGGGAATACCGACCAGGCACAGCAGCAGGAAGGCGGGAATCAGCTTGGGCTTCCACAGGAAGACCAGCACCACCATGGCGCAGGCGATTCCCACCCAGCTGGCCCGGGAATAGGTCATGCCCAGAGCGGCTGCACCCACCAGAAAGATGCCGGAGAAGGCGATTTTGCTCCACAGATGGGTGGAGCAGAGAATCAGAGCCAGCACCAGTGGCAGCAGCAGGATCAGCACCTCTGCAAAGGTGTTAGGGTTGTCAAAAAAAGACATAACCCGGCCGGGCATACCGGCGTTGAGCTTCAGGTCCACGTAGGAGGCGTTGACCTCCACGCCCTGAATCCGCTGAATCACGCCGTAAACCGAGGATACCAGCACGCAGATGCTGCTGCCGGTGACGATGCGGATGAGATCCTCCGTTTTATGGACGGCACTGACCGTCACCAGCACGCAAAGTGCGGCAGAGATGTGGTAGAGCAGGAAGCGCATGGAGTCCGAGGGGGCGTAGGAGAACACCACGCCCAGAACTATGGCGCCGAAGAGCACCAGAGGATAGAAGCCAATGGAGCGGAAGTCCAGGCGACAGTCGGCCCGGTGCATACTGCCCACGTAGAACAGCACCAAAAGCAGCACAAAAGCGACCATGGTGTAAGCATTGTTCCAGTGAGAGAACGGGATGATCCACAGCAGGATGATGAGCCAGGACTGTGCAATGGCAGTGGAGTCTCCCATGGAGAAGGCCAGTCGGGCGAAGAAACTGTCCTCAAAGGTGAGATGCAGAGCCTGGTACAGTTTGTGGAGCAGGATGCCGGGAATGTTGAACAGGAAAGTGAGTAGGCGGCAGAGCTGGCTTTCGGGCCAGGCCTTTGCCACTACGCCCTCCCGGCACAGGGGTTTTAGAACCTGGCTGTCATCGATCTGCTGGTTGCACCAGCTGCCCAGACGGCAAAGCAGGCGGTGGCAGGCACTGTCCTCGTAGAGGGAGACCAAAGTTAGCCACAGTTGAAAGAGATTGCTTTCACGCAAAAGCGTCATAAATGCGGTCCTCGTTTCGTTTCATGAGTATTTTTTCGTTTAGATGCGGTTTTTCAGGCGATACATCAGGGTCAGGAGGGCAAAGTGCCTGCCCCGGAGCAGATTGACTACAACCTGCTTGTTGGTGCCCAGCCCCTTTGGGGTCAGGGCAGCCATGGCGTGAGCCATCTCCGGCGCGGCACACAGCTCTTCCACGGCGTTTTGTCGTTCCCGAATGGTCTTGGGGCTGCCGGGAGCGTACTCGTTGCCCACGGCAATGAGCAGGCCGGACCAGTTGGAGTTTTCCCGCCACTGGGGCCGCTTGGCCTCCAGACCGTAGTGGGCGGCCAGAGCGGCTTTGCGCTCCATGTAGCGGCCAAAGACGGTGCGGAAATCCTTCATATACCGATGGGTGGCGGACGCAGGGTTCCAGAAGTAGCGGTAGAGCGGCTCTTCCGTGACGGCCAGCTTCCGGGCGTTGCAGAAGTACTCCATCAGAAAAATGTCATCTTCCAGATAGGCTCCTTCAAAGCTCATCGCATGCTCCCGAATTACGGCGGTGCTGAAGAGATAACGCCAGATGAAGCCGTTGAACAGCGGAGGCACCAGCCGGTCGCCCAGCAGAGGATAGACGATCCCCTCACGGAGAGACTCCCCTTCGTAGACACCGGCAGGGAGACACAGCTCCACGCTCTCGCCGTTGGGGGTCAGATTCCGGTGGGCGCAGGCGGCGGAATCGGCACCGGTGCTGTCCAGCAGGTTCCACATGGTTTCCAGCGCCTGAGGCTCAAACTGGTCGTCCGCGTCCAGAAAGGCAATGTACTCGGCACGGGCCTCCTGAAGACCCAGATTCCGGGCACTGCTGACGCCGCCATTGGGCTTGTGAAAGACGCGGATGCGGCTGTCCGAGACGGCGAGGCCGTCACAGAGGGCGGGGGAGGCATCCGTGGAACCGTCGTCGATCAGCAGCAGCTCCCAATCCTGAAAGGTCTGTCGAATTACACTCTCCACACAGTCCTTTATTAAAGCCTCTGCCTGATAGACAGGGACGATCACAGAGATGCAGGGCATGACACCACTCCTTGCTGCAAAGTTTCTGAAAAACTGCAAATCATATAACATGAGACATATTGTACCCCATCCCACCATGGAGGTCAACCGGGATTTCCCAGCGGATAAGTCAGGTGGAACGGAGACTATAAAACATCAAAAAGACCGAATAGGGGAAGACAGCGGACGGTGCTTGATTTGTTCATACTTTTCCTGTATGCTATAATCTAATTGCATACATACAAAAGCGGCGTTTCTGAAACAATGAAAGCCACTGCAGAGCCGCTGTATGAGAAGAAGGGAGCATTTTTATGCCATTAGAGTTCAATTTTGGCGGCTTTAACCCCGGTGCTTTTTCACAGGGACCGGAGGGAGAGGCCTACACGCCGCCGCCCAGACCCCATAAGCCCAAGAAGCAACGCAAGCCCATCGGCAACGCCTTCACCCGGGTTCTCATCAATCTTGGCGTTACGCTGCTGTTTGGCCTGATCTACTTCTATCTGGAGTTGCCCGCGCTGAACCTCCACGCGGAGGACTTTTACGTCTTCGCGTTCCTGCTGTGCGCTGTCTACTGCATTACGGCGGTCTTTACCTCCGGCTTCCAGGGTACAGGCTTCAAGGGCTACTTCGCTTTCGTGAAGAAGCAGTGCACCATTCCGTTCCTGGTGTTTGTGGCGCTGATCGCCACCATCGCCGTGGGTTCCATCAGCTCCTGGGTGGTGCTGCGGGCCGGCAGCTACAGCGAGCTGCTGCCCCTGGAGACGGGCGATTTCGCCACCGAAGTGGAGGAAATCTCCTATGATCAGATTCCAATGGTGGATAAGGACTCCGCTCAGCGCCTGGGCACCCGCAAGCTGGGTGAGCTGGCCGATATGGTCTCTCAGTTTGAGGTTCAGGACGACTTCACTCAGATCAACTACAAGGGCCGTCCCGTCCGTGTAGCCTCTTTGGGCTATGCTGACCTCATCAAGTGGTTCACCAACCGCTCTGAGGGCCTGCCCGCCTATCTGGTGGTGGATATGGTGACCCAGGATGTGGAGGTGGTGCGTCTCTCCGAGGGAATGCGCTACACCCCGGCTGAGCACTTCAGCCGCTACCTGCCCCGTCACCTGCGCTTCCATTATCCCACCATGATGTTTGCCGATCCAGTGTTTGAGATCAATGAGGAGGGCACCCCCTACTGGGTCTGCCCCCGTATGGTCAAGACCATCGGCCTCTTCGGCGGCGTGGATGTGAAGGGCGCTGTGCTGGTGAACGCCATCACCGGCGAGAGCGAGTATTTTGAGGAGGTCCCCGGCTGGGTGGACCAGGTGTATATCGCCCAGCTGATCATGCAGCAGTACGACTACTATGGCATGTACCACAACGGCTTCATCAACTCCATCTTCGGTCAGCGTGATGTGACGGTTACCACCCAGGGCTACAACTATATTGCCATCAATGACGATGTGTATATGTACACCGGTGTTACCTCTGTCACCTCCGACCAGTCCAACATCGGCTTCCTGCTGAGCAACCAGCGCACCAAGGAGACCAAGTTCTATCCCAGCGCAGGTGCAACCGAAGCCTCTGCCCAGGCGTCAGCTATGAGCCAGGTCCAGCAGATGCGCTATGTGGCTACCTTCCCCCTGCTGCTCAATATCGCAGACCAGCCCACCTACTTCATGTCCCTGAAGGGCGAGGACGGCCTGGTGAAGATGTACGCCATGGTCAACGTCCAGCAGTATTCCATCGTCTCCACCGGCGGCACTGTGGCCGAGTGTGAGCAGAGCTACCGCAAGGCCCTGGCCCACAATGGTCTCATCAATGAAGGCGAGACGGAGGTGGAACCCTCCGACCGGGCAGAGTTCTCCGGTAAGATTACCGAGATCCGCACTGCTGTCATGGACGGTGACTCCTATTACTTCATCCGTCTGGAAACCATGCCGGCTTTCTTCCGGCTCAACGCTGCCAAGAATCCCCTGGCTGTCATCCTGAATGTGGGAGATGAAGTTACCATCGGCTTCCGCGGCGACGACGTGGATGCCGAGATCATCAGTGCCGACACCGTTTCCCGGCCCGGTACCAAGGCTCCCGTTCTGGAAGTGCCCGCCGAGGAGCCTTCCGCTGACGAGACGCTCACTGACGCTGTGGCCCCCGCGGAGTCTTCTGCGGACGATCTGCCGGTCACTGAGACTCCCGCAGCCTGAAGCGGCTCTGTGAAAAGCCCATCCAACTGTAGAAAATCCGCACCTGTTTTCTGACAGGTGCGGATTTTTTGGAGCATGACGGCAGCATATGCCTCTCTTTCTGCGCGCTGGGAGAGAGGGGAAGAAATGTTCCTCATCAAACCAGACTCTTTTTTCGTTTAAAGTGTTGACAAATGACAACTGCCTGCCTATACTGTTTGCCAACAGGAAAGGAGTGGTTTTTATGGAATGGAACATGAATGATGCGGTGCGGGATGTGGAGCTGTCCGAGATCAGGGAGTTTGCGTTCCTGGTGGAGGATACCCCCGGGGCCTGCGCCTTGACCATTGGTGAGCCCGATCTCAACACCCCGGAGCACATAAAAGATGCCGCCAAGGCGGCTCTGGACCGGAACGATACCCACTATCCCCCCGGCAACGGCTATCGGTACCTGCTGGAGGAGATCTCCCGGTTTGAATCAGAACACCACGGCCTTTCCTATGACCCGGAGGAGATTATCGTTACTATGGGCGCCACCGAGGGACTCTTTCTCAGCCTGATGACAGTGCTGAATCCGGGGGACGAGGTGATTGTGCCTACTCCGGCCTTTGGTATGTATGAATCCATGATTCGCCTGTGCCGGGGTGTACCTGTGTTTCTGCCCACGGAGGACAACTGCTTCCAGATCGATCCAGAACAGCTGAAACAGACCATCACCCCCAGGACCAAGGCGGTCATCCTCACCTCCCCAAACAACCCTACCGGCTGCATCTATACCGGGGAGACTCTGGATGCCATTCACGCTGTGCTGCGGGATTTGCCGGTGTTTATCCTGTGCGATGATGTGTACCGGGAGTTGATCTATGCGGAAGATTATCACAGCTTTGCCGAGTACACAGATCTGCGGGATCGGATCATTGTGTTGCAAAGCTTTTCTAAGCCCTACGCCATGACCGGCTGGCGGCTGGGCTACTGCATGTCAGCAGCCCCAGTGCGGGATCGGATGCAGGTCATCCACCAGAATGCAATCGTGGGTGCACCTTCCTTTGTCCAGCCTGCCTGCGTGGCGGCGCTGCGAACGGACACATCTCCGGTGACTGAGCTGTTCCGGCGGCGGAAGGAGTATGTATACAGGCGTCTGACGGCCATGGGCCTGAACGTCCGGGAGCCGGAGGGCGCATTCTATATGTTCGTGGATATCCGCAGATACGGCATGGACTCCCGCACCTTCTGCACCCGAATGCTGAAAGAGGGGCTGGTGGGAGTCATTCCCGGCATCTACTTCGGCACCGAAGGCTTTTTCCGTCTGTCCTACTGCTATTCCGATGAGGATCTGCGGCTGGGTCTGGACCGGATGGAGACATTTTTGAAAACACTTTGAGCAAAATGGCACACCGATTTCGGCGTGCCATTTTTATCGTTTATCAAGGATTGTTGACCTGTACAAATTTCCAAATAAAAGTTTGGCGGATGGAAGGCTCTGGTTTTCGTTGCGGCACGAGGAAAAACATGGTATCGTTATACCAATCAAATAGGGGGGGACAGAGTATGCTGGCTTTGGATTTCATCAATGTGGGAAACGGAGACTCGATCCTGGTGCGGGAACTGACCGGTGGGATACAGACCTTTGCCATGCTGGTGGATTGCGGCCATGACTGCCTGGTGCGGGATGATCACAATGATCCGCTGGACCCCCGCTCCCAGCGCATTTACGCGGCGGACTTCCTGAAAAAACAGGGAGTCACCCACTTGGATGTCCTGCTGTTGACCCACTTCCACCGGGATCATGTGGGCGGTCTGGGCCGGGTACTGGAAACGGTGACAGTGGAGAAGCTGCTGACGACCTATCTGCCGCCAAAAGGCCACGGCCCCCTGGACCCGGACGGAGACAACGGCTTGCCCAAGGCGGCCCGCAATCTGCTGCGGTGTCTGGACTTCTATGCGTCCCCTCTGCGGGAGCAGCCAGACCGGATCAGGTCGGCGGAGGTGTTGACCGGTGACAAAATCGAGCACTTCCAGCTGACGGAGGAGCTGAGTATGGAGGTGCTGTTTGGAGAACCGGCTTTGTATCCTCGTCAGAAGGTGGTCTGCGATGCGGCCTATCGGGGGGAGCGGAACGGCTACGACCTGATCCACTGGGCCAAGTCCATGAATGTGTCCTCACTCCGCCAGCGGCTCCGGTATCACGGCAAGGAGATCGTCCTGGGAGGCGATGCCTACGCCCATATGTGGGAGACGGATACCGCAACCCCATGCGATATTTTGAAGCTGCCCCACCACGGCTCCCTGTCCTCTACCACCCGAAAGTTGCTGAAAATGCTTCAGCCCCGAACCATCGTGGTGAGCGTGGCGGCAGGACGGCCCGACGAGCGGCCGCATCCATACATTGTGGAGCTTTTAATGGAGCACAGTTCAGATGTCCGGTTTACGGACGCTGTCAGTATCCCCGGTCTGGTGAAGCCAGAATTTCATGAATCGGTCCACCTTGAAATCCAATAAGCGCGGGAGCTTTGCATCCGGCGGCGAAGGGCTGACTCACCAATATGACAGAGAGTCCAGCAGGAAATGAAGAATTTCTTCATTTCCTGCTGGACTTTTCTTATGATTCCGGAACAGAGGGGGCAGAAAAGGCACGTCTGTTCCGGAATCGTTTGTGCGGTACGGTTATCCAGCCACCAGATTGGGCAGCCAGGTAACCAGCTGGGGGAATACGGTGCACAAAATGGTGACCAGAACCACAATTCCGATAAAGGGAATGACGCCCCGGTAAATATCCGTAATCTTGACACTCTCCGGTACGATGCCCTTAATGTAGAATAGTGCGAAGCCGAAAGGCGGCGTCATGAAGCAGGTTTGCAGCATAACGGCGGTGACAGCCACCAGCCACAGTCGGTCGAAACCGAACATATCCATAATGGGCAGGAAGATGGGAAAGACGATCATGACAATGCCAAGCCAGTCAATGAACATGCCCATGATGAATACAATGAGCATCATGATGGCAAATGCACCCCACTTGCCGATGCCCATGGCCATGATCCAGTTGGCGATAATCTGGTCGCCGTCCAGAGACATGAACACGCCGGTGAATGCAGCAGCACCAAAGAGAATGATAAACACCATGGCGGTGGTCTTGGCGGTGTCCAGCACGGAGTCCAGCAGCATCTTCCAGCTGAACTGCTTGTAAAAGATGGCCAGGATCAGAGCGAACAGGGCGCCGACACCAGCAGCCTCAGTGGGAGTTGCGACACCAGTGAAGATGGAACCAAGAACACCGAAGATCAGAATCAGGGGCGGAATCAGGTTTACCAGAGAGCCGGTAAGCCGCTTCTTGAGGGGCATGGCGGCCAGCTCTTCCTCGCTCATGGCGGGACCCCAATCGGGGTGGATGTGGCAGACCACCATCACATAGATGATATAGCACAGGGACAGCAGAAGGCCGGGCACGATGGCAGCGAAGAAGATCTTGCCGACAGAGACCTCAGCGTAGGAGCCCATGGACACCAGCATGATGCTGGGGGGGATCAGAATACCAAGAGAACCGCCAGCGCAGACCATGCCGCAGGCCAGAGAGGGCTTGTAACCACTGCGCAGAAGGATAGGAATGGACAGCATGCCCATGGTAACAACGGATGCACCCACGATGCCCGTAGTGGCAGCGAACACGGTGGAAACCACAATGACTGCCAGACCCAGACCGCCCTTCAGGGGTCCAAACAGGTAGCGGATGGACTCAAACAGGCCATCTGCCACCTTGGAGTGGGTCAGGAAGTTTGCCATCAGGACGAACATGGGGATAGCCACCATGGAGTAGCTTTGCATTTGGTCGTACACTTTTGTCATTGCGATGGTGACACCGGGATCGCCCCAGGCCAGCCAGCCAACGAGAACACCGACACCGCCCAGAACGAATGCCAGCTCCTGACCCATAGCCAGGCCGATGATCATCAGGCCGAAGAGCAGGATGATCATGGCAATGGCAAGTTCATTGGACATAATGCCGGAGGAGGCAACGAGTCCCTGCAGAGATTGCATAATTGAAGCCATTATTTGGCCTCCTTTCCATCAGTGGGCAGGTCCGCACCAGGGAGCGCATTGCCCTGTGCTGTGGCAATAATGCCGCTGACCTGCTTGAGCAGCTCAGAGACAGTCTGAATTGTCAGCAGCAGCAGACCGATAAACAGGCACAGCTTGACCGGCCAGACCGGAGGTGCCCAGACAGAGTAGCGCTTTTCACCGCTGATGTAGGACTTGAGGAAGAAGGCCCAGCTCTTGGGCAGCATTCCCACCACGAAGGGAATCAGGAAGATGATATAGGTGATCAGGTGCATGATGTACTGACCCATCTGAGGCAGATGGGCAAACAACACATCCACGGCCACGAAAGCCTTCTGCTGGAAGCCGTAAGCACAAATCAGAATGATGTAGCAGGCGAAGAGCATGATGATAACGTCCTGGGTCCAGATCTGGGGCTTATTGAATCCGCGCCGCAGAATGACCTCGCACAAAATCACACCAAGAACACCGAGAACAAGGAAGGACAGTACTTTGCCAAGCGCTTCGTTGAACCGGTCGATAACAGAACAAATACGGTCAATTACTTTCATTAAAATTCCCCTTTCTTTTTTTGTACAAAGGGGCGTTAGTCTGTGTAGTTGAAGCCGAAGCCGTAGTCGCCAGCCCAGTTACGGTAAGCCTGCGCGGTCTCACGGTATTCGTTCATGGAGTCGTAGACAACCTTGAAGTTTGCGTTGGAGGATGCTTCTTCCTCGTAGACCTCACGGCAGGTCTTGCGGATCAGAGCCATGTCTTCCTCGGGCAGGCTGGTAATGGTGACGCCGTCCTTCTCCAGCATCTGGTTGGTGACAGTCATATCGTTCCAGATGTAGCGGGCCAGCTGCTCGCCGCAGCAGGTCTGAGCGGCAGTGGCGATGGCCTGCTGATATTCCTCGGGCAGCTCATTCCAGGCGTCCTTATTGATCATAACACCATTGACACCGGCAGACTGATACCAGCCGGGAGCACACCAGTAGGGAGCGACTTCCTGAAGCTTCAGGGAATCATCGGCCTTGGGGCCGGAGAACTCGCCGCCGTCAATAACAGTGCGCTGCAGGGACTCGTACAGCTCAGAGGCGGGAACCGTGGTGATGTTGATGCCAAGCTTTTGGGCGGCACGGCCAGCCATGACGCCGCCCAGGCGGATTTTCATGGTCTGCATGTCCTTGATGGAGTTGATGGGTCGGACAGAACGGATACCGGACTCACAGGGGTTGGTCACAATGGGGAAGTACTCCATGTTGTACTCACCATACATGTTCTTGTAGCATTCCATACCGCCGGCCTGGTAGATCCAGGTGTAGTAATCCAGAGCGCTGAAGTTATCCATCACGGTGGAAAGCAGCTCGAAGGTAGGATCCTTGCCGGACCAGTATCCGCCCCAGTCGCCGCCGCACTGGATGGTGCCGTCGCTGACGTAGTCGAACAGCTCACCGGCAGAGCACAGCTCTCCCTCAGCGTAGTTTGTGATGGTGAAACGACCGCCGGTCAGCTGACTCACCAGCTCCGTAAAGCGCTGGTCAACCGTGAAGTGGACGTTGCCGTTGCCCCAAGTGGAGCCCATTTTCCAGGTAATGACAGGCAGATTGCTGTCGCCGCCTGCAGCCACCGCGTTGGCGTGAGCGGTGTCCATGATCCCGGAGTCCGTGGAACCGCAGCTGGTCAGCAGGCCAAGAGTCAGGCAGGCTGTCAGCAACATGCTAAGAAGTTTTTTCATAAGTCCCTCCTGAAATATAGCAGGGTGACGAAGTCCCCTGCTTTTTTTGTCAAATACATATGCACTTACACACTTGTATGCACATGTATACATACATTATAAAAAGTCGAAGTAATATATCAAGATAAATATTGCATAAAAAATTGTAGAAAATGTATACATACTATAAAAAAGTTAAAATATAATACGTATATTTTATGCAAAAATGTTTTCGAACGAAGATATAGGCGCAAAAAAGAGCAGGAAACGGAGTTCTCACTCCGTTTCCTGCTTGCGGATATTCGTTAAAAACAGTATCGCTGCTGCTTTTCAGCAATTTCGCAATCAGCTGATTACTTGTACAGCTCGGGCTTCTCCATGGTCTCAACCTTGTAGAACTGAGAGGTACCGCGGGATGCGTTCAGAGCATCACCGGCCACGCAGGCCACATAGCCGTCCCATGCAGAGGGGCCTTCCAGCTTGTCGTTGTGGATGGACTCCACCCACTTGCAGAACTCGATGTCGTATGCCTCGATAAAGCGCTCCTTCCAGTCGGTCATGATGGGCATGGACTCGGAGGGATTCATGCTGTCCCAGCCAGCGGGACGAGAGCGACGGACAACAGCGTAGGGATCGGGCAGCTTAACGGTACCGTTCTCGCAGACGACCTCGCACTGGATGTCGTAGCCGTAGCCGTCAGCAACCTGGACCTCGACGTCAATGAAGCAGCCCTTCTTGGTGCGCAGCAGCACGACCTGGGGGTTGTCATAGCCCTTGTTGGAGTTGGCGGACTGACGCACGCGGACGGCCTGAGCATCCTCGTACTCGTCATCCAGCAGCCAGCGGCAGATGTCCAGCTCGTGGATTGCCACGTTGGTAATACCGTTCTCGGTCTTGAAGCCCGGGCCCTGGGAGACGTTGCGGTGGCAGGCCTTGATCAGCAGGGGGGCACCCAGCTCGCCGGAGTCGATGATGCGCTTCATCTCGGCGTAGCCGCGGTCATAGTGGCGCATGAAACCGACCTGGACCAGACGCTTGCCGATCTCCAGCTCGCGGTTGATGATCTCTTCGCAGTCAGCGGCGTTCTGGCTCAGGGGCTTCTCGCAGAAGCACCACTTCTTCTCGGCCAGCGTCTTCATGACATAGTCGTGATGGGTGGGATCGATGGAGGTGATGACAACAGCCTCGACCTCAGGATCCTTGATCATGCCGTCGCAGTCGTTGCCGTAGGAGCGGATACCATACTTTGCAGCGGTTTCATCAGCAGCGGCAGCGACATAGTCAGAGACAGCTACGACGGTAGCACCGGGAACGGTCTCAATGATGCGGCGGCAGTGATCGCGGCCGATGGCGCCGCAGCCGATGATACCAATTTTCAGAATCTTATCCATGATAATTTTCCTTTCTTTCCGTAAAATGTGTATTGCAGGGTATGAGGAAGGCGGTGGATGGGGCGCACCCACCGCTGTGCGTCTTAATACTTGCGTGCGTCCTTGACGTGCTCCAGGTGAGAGGCGTAGGCGTCCAGGTTCTCCTGGCGCTCAGAGACCTCGGTGTCACCCACACGCCACCAGGAACCATAGCCGTCGGTCATGGTCTTGGGCAGAACCTTGATGTCGAACAGGACGGGAATGTCTTTCACAGTCTTGGCATCCTTGAAGGCGGCAACCAGTTCTTCCATGGTGCGGACAGTGTATGCCTTGCAGCCGTATGCCTCAGCAACCTTGGCGTAGTCAATGTTCATGAAGTCGCCAAACAGACCGTCGGCATTGCGGTAGCGCAGCTCAGTGCACAGGGTTTTGTTGCCGTGGCCTACCTGCAGGTTGTTGATGCAGCCGAAGCTGGCGTTATCGAACAGGCAGATGTTGATCTTCTTGTGCTCCTGCGCAGCGGTAATCAGCTCGCCGTGAAGCATATTGAAGCTGCCGTCGCCGCAGAATGCGTAGACCTCGCGTTCATCACCGATGGCCAGCTTCACGCCCAGGGCACCGGCCACTTCGTAGCCCATGGTGGAGTAGCCGTACTCCATGTTATAGGTGTCCTGCGCGCGGGGACGCCACACACGCTGCATGTCGCCGGGCAGAGAGCCTGCGGCGCCCAGAGCCACGTCGGTATCCTCCATCATGGCGTTGATGGCACCCAGAACGGAGGTCTGGCACAGTCCGGCGTTCACGTCCTTGGCAAAGCGCTTGGCAGAGTCGGCGTTGGCATCGTTGATAATAGGCTTCCAGTCGGCGGTGTCTTCAAATACCATGGAATCCAAGCGCTTCAGCTCTGCGGCCCAGTCAGCGCGTGCCTTCTCGATCTCACCGTTGTAAGCGGGCTTATAGCCCTCCAGCAGCTTTTCCAGACGGGGCAGAGCGTCCTTGGCGTCGGCCACCACAGGGATGGCGTTCATCTTCAGTGCCTGGAACTCAGAGACGTTGATGTTGACGAACTTGCAGTCCTCACGGAACAGCCACTTGGAGGAGGTGGTGAAGTCGGTGTAGCGGGTGCCGACACCGATGACCAGATCGGCCTCCTTGGCGATGACGTTGGCGGAGGAGCAACCGGTGACGCCCAGGCCGCCCAGGTTCAGGGGGTGGGTCCACTCGATGGCACTCTTGCCAGCCTGGGTTTCTGCGAAGGGAATGCCCAGGGACTCTGCAAAGTGACGGAACTCAGCGTGAGCTTCGGAGTAGCGGACGCCGCCACCGCAGACCAGCATAGGACGCTTGGATGCGCGGATGGCTGCGGCTGCATCGGCCAAAGCAGCTTCGGTAGCGGGACGGCGCTCCAGGCGCCAGACACGCTTGTCAAAGAAGGACTCGGGATAGTCATAGGCCTCGCCCTCCACGTCCTGAGGCATGGCGATGCAGACGGCACCGGTGTTGGCGGGGTCGGTCAGCACGCGGAATGCGGAGATCATGGCACTCATCAGCTGCTCAGGACGGACGATGCGGTCCCAGTAACGGCACACGGCGCGGAAAGCGTCATTGGTGGACAGGGACAGGTCATGGGACTGCTCAATCTGCTGCAGCACAGGATCGGGCTGACGGCAGGCATACACGTCACCGGGCAGCACCAGCACGGGGATGTTGTTGGCGGTGGCGGTGCCGCAGGCGGTGACCATGTTGGCAGCGCCGGGGCCGACAGAAGAGGTGACAGCGAAGATCTGCTTGCGCTTCATCTGCTTGGCGAAGGCAACGGCAGCCTGTGCCATTCCCTGCTCGTTCTTGCCCTGGTAGACTTCCAGGTCGTGGACCTCCTGGGTCAGGGCCTGGCCCAGACCCACCACGTTGCCGTGGCCGGGGATCATAAACACACCGCGGACAAAGCGGGATTCCACGCCGTCCACTTCAATATACTGGTTCTCGAGGAACCGGACCAGGGCCTGAGCCATGGTCAAACGCACGGTTTTCATTGGATGGTACCTCCTTTGTTTGATAAGGGCTCAGCCCTGATAGATGTGCTCGTTGGCATCGGGCTTCCAGAGCCAGGCGTGCTCCTTGTCATCGATGCGGGTCTTCAGCCAGGGATCGCCGTCCAGGTGGCGGATGCCCCAGGCGTAGCACATGGCGTAGCCGGGAGCGGCGGTCTGGGAGTGGAAGCCGTGGTTGATGACAGCAAGACCGTTGTGCTGGGTCTTGTAGACATCGCCGTTGGCGAAGCCGGCGCCGAAGCCATGGGGATAGTCAAAGCGGTAGAAATAGACCTCGGGCTGGGGATGATGATGGGGGGGGTAGGAGGACCACTTACCGGGGTGGTTCAGAACCTCGCCCAGAACCATGTTGGAGAAGGGGGCGTTGTCGTGATCAAAGAAGGTCTTGATCTCACGCTCCATGCAGCCCATCAGCTCGCCATGGCAGCCGGCGTGCTGGGTCTGGACCGTCTCGGGTGTATACATGACAGCCTCAAAGGGCTTTTCATTGAGGGTCTTCTGGACATACAGCTCGCTGTGAGCGTGAGCGGTAATGGTGATCTCGGTATCCTTGCCGGCCAGCAGGCAGTAAGCCTCGTGGTGGAAGGTGTCGGGGCGGTCGGCCTCGCAGGTCTTGCCGCTCCATGCGTAAGTCACCTTGCCCTCAAACAGCAGCACGGCAATTTCCTTGTCGGCCTCGTGGAAGGTATAGCGCTCGCCCTCGTCCAGGATGAGAAGGCCCACGTCCATCTGAGTGGCCATGTCATTGGTATCAGCGTCGATGTAGACGTTGTAACCGTTCTTTAATTCCGCGTTCTTATTGAAGTAGCTCATTGGAACTGACATCTCCTAACTAAATATAGTGTTGCGCCGGGAATTACAGGCCGGTGTGCTCCTTGATGTAGGCGCGTCCCTTCATGGCGTACTCCAGGGGGTTGGCCTTTGCGGGATCCTGCTCGGCCTCCACCAGCAGCCAGCCCTGATAGCCGGCATCGGAGAGCACCTTGAACACGGGATCAAAGTCCACATCGCCGTCGCCGGGAACGGTGAAGGCACCGTTGCGCACAGCCTGCAGGAAGGACCAGTTGTTCTTGCGGGCTTCTTCAACCACGGGCAGGCGCATATCCTTCAGATGGACGTGACCCACCCGGTCCACGTACTTCTTCAGCATGGTCAGGGGATCTTCGCCGGCAAAGGTGAAGTGACCGGTGTCAAAGCACAGGAACACATAGCGGGGATCGGTGTTGCTCATCATGCGATCAGTTTCCTCGGAGGTCTGGACCACAGTGCCCATGTGATGATGGAAGCAGAGCTTGAAGCCGCGCTCGGTGGCGATCTTGCCCAAAGCGTTCAGACCGGTACAGAAGCGCTCCCACTCCTCGTCGTTCATGACGTGCTTGTGACCGCCAGTCAGAACGGGGGTATCCATCTGGCCCTGGATGGAGTAGCTCTGCTCAGAGACGTTGATGTGGTTGGCACCGACAGCTTCCAGAAAGTCCAGATTTGCGGTAAAGTCCTTGATCTCCTCCTCAATGGGGCGGGTCAGGATGAAAGAAGAGTACCAGCGGCTGGCAATGCGCATACCGCGCAGGTCCAGGGCCTTCTTCAGCTCAGCGGGGTCGGTGGGGTACTTGTTGCCGATCTCGCAGCCGGTGAAGCCCGCCAGAGCCATCTCGCTGACAATCTGCTGGAAGGTGTTCTCGCCGCCAAGTTCGGGCATATCATCGTTGCACCATCCGATGGGTGCAATGCCGAGAGAAACAGTCTTAGGATCAAACATGGGTATTGTCCTCCTTGATTAGAATGGTAATAGGGATGTACGAACACGCGGGCTGTCCCCAGGAGACCGAAGAAGTGATTCTGTGTTCGTTCACAGAGACTCTAAAAAAAACAACCAGCCTCGGTGTTACTATAATAAGAAAGTAGCATCCTCCCCCACAAAAAGCAACGTTTTTTCCACAACGAAAAAAATTTTTTCCACTTTAGCCAAACTCACTCAGTCTTTTTGTACGGTTATGCCATAATCCGGAAAAGTTCTGAAAAGGGGAATTCCCTCTCCAGATGGGGAGGCGAAAGGCTGGCGGAGCAGACATAGTGTGTGCGAACACAGAAAAACAGGAAAATCTTTGATAAATTCAACAAAAATTTACAACGGATTTCGAAAAAACACACAGACTTTTTGTTTTATATGCTGAGCGCTTGACTGTGGCTTCACGAATGTGCTACCATGAAAACACACGAACCGGGAGTGACAGTGAACCACAAAATTGTGTATTTCTGTTAGCGCACCCGGAAATTTTTAAAAGGAGAAAAGTACGTTATGAAAAAGTTTCTTGCGATGACCCTTTCTCTAGTAATGGCTCTGTCTCTGGTTGCATGCGGCTCCAATGATGAGCCTGCCCCCGATGATGGCAACAATCAGGCCGAGCAGGGCGAGACCATCAAAATTGCAGTCGTGCTGAAGACACTGTCTTCTGAGTATTGGAGATATGTGGAGTCCGGCTGTAAGCAGTACCAGGAGGAGAATCCGGGTGTTGAAGTTGTCGTTGTTGGCCCCAGCGCTGAGAGCGAGATCGAGGCTCAGGTTGCACAGATCGAGCAGCAGCTCGTTGACTGCGATGCCATCATCTGCGCACCCAACGACGCTGGCGCTGCCGCCAACGCTCTGCAGGCTGCTCTGGATGCCGGCAAGCCCGTGCTGAGCGTTGATACCAACGTCGGCATGGATGGTCAGACCTCTTTCATTGGTACCTCCAACGTCGACGCTGCTAAGCAGGGTGGTCTGTGGGCCATCGAGAAGGCCGGCGGCGAGTCCAAGGCTGTCATCATCTACGGCCAGGAGGGTGATAACACCTCCAACATGCGCCGTGAGGGTTATGAAGCTGCCTGCGCTGAGCTGGGTGTCGAAGTTCTGGACGCTCTGTCCGGCCAGAACACCACCGATGGTGCTACCAAGACCATGGAGGATCTGCTCAACGCTTATCCCGGCCAGATCGACATTGTTCTGTGCCACAACGACGATACCGCCATCGGCGCTATGAACGCTTGCGAGACCGCCGGTGTCACCGGTGTCACTATCGTCGGCTTTGACGGCAACAAGTCTGCCGCTGAGCTGGTGAGAGACGGCAAGCTGGCCGCTACCGTGGCTCAGCAGCCCGTGGCTATGGGTTATGAGTCTGTCAAGGCTGCCGTCGCCGCTGTCAAGGGTGAGGAAGTCGAGCCCGTTATCAGCGCTCCTGTCGTGGTTGTCACCGCTGAGAACGTTGAAGAGTATCTCAACAACCTGTAATCCAAGCGGTCCATACATTTTATAACCGCGCTGCGTCAAAACTGGATTGTCGCTGCATAAGAAATGTAGGAAATGGCGGCAGAGAGATCTGCCGCCACTTCTTTACACCGAGGAGTTCGTCGCTGTGCGGCGGAATCCCAGTAGAATCAGGAAATAGAAATGAGGTAATTCAATGAGCGAATATGTAGTTGAACTGAAAAATATTACCAAACTTTTTCCTGGTGTTGTCGCATTGAAAAATATGTCCATTGGAATTCGACCCGGTGAAATTCACGGTCTGATCGGAGAAAATGGTGCTGGTAAGTCCACGTTGATCAAGGTTCTCACAGGCGTACATATGCCGGAAGAGGGCGAGATCTATGTCGATGGCAAGCAGGTCCATTTCAGAAATCCCGTTCAGTCCCGTGAAGCGGGTATCGCCTGCGTGTATCAGGAGCTGAACATCGTCAAACAGCTTCCGGTGACGGACAATGTTTTTATGGGACGCGCCATCAAGAAGGGTCCGCTGCTGGACTATCCCAAAATGCACGCTGAAGCCGAGCGGGCTCTGAAATCTTTGGGCCATCCCGAAATCGACGTCCACGTCGATTGCGGCAAGCTGGGTATCGGCCAGCAGCAGATGGTGGAGATTGCCAAGGCCGTCTCCCTGGATGCAAAGCTTATTATCATGGACGAACCCACCTCATCGCTGGGCAAGGAAGAGATTGCACAGCTGATGGAGACCTGCCGCGGCCTGAAGGCCAAGGGCGTGGCCATCCTGTTCGTCTCTCACAAGCTGGAGGAGCTCTTTGAGCTCTGCGACCGTGTGACCGTCATGCGTGACGGCGAGCACATTATTACCAAAAACACCTCCGAACTGACGGAGGACTCCCTCATCACCGCAATGGTGGGCCGTACTCTGGATAACCTCTATCCCAAGGAGTTCGGTACCAAGGGCGACGTGTGGCTGGAGGTCCGGAACCTCAACGAGGCCGGTGTGCTGACGGATGTCAGCTTCCAGGCCCATGCGGGCCAGATCACCGGCTTTGCCGGACTGGTCGGCGCAGGCCGAAGTGAGGTCATGCGCGCTGTGTTCGGCGCTGACAAGCTCGACAGCGGCGAAATTTATGTCAAGGGCGAGAAGGTCAACATCCGTAAGCCCAAGGACGCCATCGCAAAAAAGATTGCATTCCTGACTGAGGACCGCAAGGGACAGGGTCTGGTGCTCTCTCTGGATGTGCGTACCAACCTGATCCTGGCCAACATGAAGGGCTTCAGCGATGGTCCTTTCCTCAACAAGGGCCGCATCGAGAAGTCGGGACAGGAAAACGTGACCTCTCTGAAGATTAAGACTCCCTCTTTGGACGAGGTTGTCGGTCAGCTCTCCGGCGGTAACCAGCAGAAGGTGGTTATCGGCAAGTGGGTCAACACCGATGCAGATATCTTTATCTTCGATGAGCCTACCCGCGGCATCGACGTGGGTGCAAAAATCGAAGTGTACAATGTCATGAACGACCTGGTTAAGGCCGGCAAGTGCGTCATCATGGTCTCCTCCGAACTTCCGGAGATCCTGGCTATGAGCGACCATGTGGTGGTCATGCGCGGCGGCCGTGTCATGGCAAACATTGACCGTGATACCGAGCATTTCAATTCTGAGGACATCATGAAAGCCGCTTGGGGAGGAGAGTTAGACTGATATGAAAAACAAAAAGACGAGAGAACTGCTTGAAAAGCTGGCAACTCCGCTGGCTCTGATTATTCTGGTTCTGATCTTCAGCATCGCAATGCCCACCAAATTTCCGAAGATCGCTAACATTATGAACATTCTGCGTCAGGCTTCCATCAACTGCCTGATCGCTTCCGGTATGCTGTGTGCCCTGATTACGGCCGGTATCGACCTGTCCGTGGGCTCCAACTGCGTGCTGAGCACCTGCACCATCGGTGTGCTGATGCAGTCCTTCGGCATCACCAACCCCGTGCTGCTGGGTCTGGCAGGCGTGGGCGTCAGCACCTTTGCTGGCTTCATCAACGGTACTCTGCTGACCCGTCTGGACCTGCCCCATCCCTTCGTCTCTACCATGGGTATGAAGAACGTGCTGCTGGGCGTGGCCCTGGTCATCACCGGCTCCCAGTCCATCAGCTTCACCAACAAGGGCGTTGACTCCCTGATGTGGATTGGTAAAGAATCTTTCTTCCGTACCACGGACGCTGCCGGAAAGGTTACCTTCCCTGGCATCCCTGTCAGCTTCGTGCTGGTTGTCGTCGTGTTCGTGATCTTCGACATCTTCCTGAAAAAGACTGCTCTGGGACGTCAGATCTACTGCGTGGGCGGTAACCCCGAGGCTGCTCGCCTGTCCGGTATCCCTTCCAAGAACGTCCTGACCTTCGTATACTCCCTGTCCGGCTTCATGGCTGGCCTGGCTGGTGTCGTTTGTGTTGGCCGTCTGGCTTCCGCAAATGCCAATGCCGGTGCTACCTACGATAACGACGCTATCGCAGCCTGCATTGTGGGCGGCGCTTCCTTCACCGGTGGTAAGGGTACCATCTGGGGCACCATGATCGGTGCTCTGCTGATGTCCGTCATCCGCAACGGCCTGAATCTGGCCGGTGCCTCCAACGACATCCAGTACATTGTTATCGGCTCCGTTATTATCCTTGCTGTTACCATCGACGTGATGCGTAACAAGGTTGAGGCTAAGGCCCGTAAGATGGCCGCTGCTCAGGGCTGATCGTCACCGTCACATCGTTGCATATTCAGCAGACCACCCGGTCGGGTGGTCTGCTTTCTTATTCGCAAATATACGTTGTTTCGAGATAATACCTATAATCATGGTAAAAAAAGTTCTTTTTAATTCCTACTTGACAAGTGGGTAAAAATGTGAGATAACTATATCATACCAAACAGATAGGAATTAGGAGGACATCACCATGAATGTCTATGCAGATAACGCGGCCACCACGGCCGTCAGCGAGACCGCCCTGGAAGTTATGCTCCCCATGCTGCGGGATCTCTATGCCAATCCCTCCAGCCTCCACAGTCCTGGTCAGCGGGTGAAGGAGGAGCTGGAAGCTGCCCGTCATACATTTGCCAAATACCTGAATGCTGCCGAGGATCGGGAGATTGTGTTTACTTCCGGCGGCAGCGAAGCAGATACCCAGGCCTTGCGTTCCGCAGCGGTACTGGGAGCCCGGAAGGGCAAGCGTCACATCGTCTCCACTGCCTTTGAGCACCACGCCATTCTTCACACGCTGGAGGCACTGAAGAAGGAAGGCTTTGAAGTGACCTTGCTGGAAATTCCCCCCGACGGTGTCATTACCGTGGATCAGGTCCGGGATGCCATCCGGGAGAATACCTGCCTGGTGAGCGTCATGTTCGCCAACAATGAGATTGGCACCATTCAGCCTATTCCGGAGATCGGCGCTCTGTGTCATGAAAAGGGCGTCCTCTTCCATACCGACGCCGTACAAGCGGCGGGCCGCCTTCCCATTGATGTGCAGGCCATGCACATCGATATGCTCTCCCTCTCGGCCCACAAGTTCCACGGCCCCAAGGGGGTGGGGGTGCTGTATGCGCGCCGGAACATTCCCCTCACCAATGTCATCTACGGCGGTGCGCAGGAGCGGGGGCGGCGTGCAGGTACGGAAAATACCCCCGGCATCTGCGGCGCAGCTGCTGCCTTTCAGGAGTCCTGCGAGACCATGGAGGAGACCAACGTCCACCTCACCGCGATGCGGGACAAGCTGATCGCAGGTCTCTCCCAGATGCCCCACGCCGTTCTCAACGGCAGCGCCGAGAAGCGGCTGCCCGGCAACGTCCACTTTTGCTTTGAGGGCGTGGAGGGAGAATCCCTGCTGCTGTGGCTGGATTCCAAGGGAATTTCGGCCTCTTCCGGCTCCGCCTGCACTTCCGGCGACCTGGACCCCAGCCATGTGTTGCTGGCCCTGGGACGGCCCCACGAAGTGGCCCACGGCTCTCTGCGGCTGACCCTCAGCGGCGATAACACCATGGAGCAGATGGACTATATTCTGGAGCAGGTCCCTGCTGTGGTGAATTACCTGCGAAACATCTCTCCCGTGTGGGACGAACTGGAAAAAGGCCAGCGTCCCCATCTCATTTAACGGAAAATTGACAAAGGAGGCCACTGATATGGCATTATATAGTGAAAAGGTCATGGACCACTTTATGCACCCCCGGAATCTTGGCAAGATGGAGGACGCCGATGGCATCGGCGAGGTGGGCAACGCCAAGTGCGGCGATATTATGCGGATGTATCTGAAGGTAGACCAGGACACCCAGACCATCACCGACGCCAGCTTCATTACTTTTGGCTGCGGCAGCGCCATTGCCACCAGCTCCATGGCGACGGAACTCATCAAGGGAAAGCCCATCAGTGAAGCACTGGCCCTCTCCAATCAGGCGGTGGTGGAGGCTTTGGACGGTCTGCCTGTTCAGAAAGTCCACTGTTCTGTCCTGGCAGAGGAAGCAGTACAGGCGGCGGTCAAGGACTACTACGACAAGCATGACATTGCCTATGACCACACCATCTTCGGGGAGTGCGGCGGCAACTGTGCCTGCTGCCACCAGCACGACTAAATCGAAAATGAACCGGTCCGGTAAAAACGGACAATAGCCAAAATACCCCCTTATGCAGGACAATCCTACATAAGGGGGTATGGTTATGTCAAAGCGAAGAACCCTCAATATCCAAGCTATAGAGCTGCAAATGATAGCGATGCAGGAAACTGGCAGGACACGTCAGGAGATTGCAGATGACGTGGACGATGAAAAAGTTCAGAAAAAATCAGGATCAATCAAGATGACAGGCGGAACGCAAAAGAGCCTGGTGGCCTACAGGTTTTCAGAGTTCAGATTGGCGGGAGAGCTGCTCCCGGACAGCATGGACTACGTCGTTCAGATCACGGGTGGCGTCCAGATCCTCCTGAGGATAGCAGTTCTGGAAACTGCGTGTGAAAATGGACTGATTCTGGGCGTTGTTGGGGGACATATGTCGGATGGAAAGAAGAAATCCCAGGATCATGCCGAAGAGGTAATTTAAAATGGTGGGAAACGATGCATAGCAGAGGACCAGGGCTGTCGTCACAGCCACCACAATGGTGGAAAACAGTGTGGTGCGCAGAATGCGGTGCATGGCCTTATTCAGGTCGAAACGATCATCTGTCCGATGGCGGCGCTTGGCCAGGGGGACAGAGGAAAAAAGAGCAATCAGCGCCTGCATCCCTACCAGGGACATCAGGAAAAAGCCGCCGAGACCGGCACCTAGGATGGACAATCCAGACATGGAGAAAGCCTCCTTTACAGGTTTGAACAAAGCGTGCTTCCTGAGAGACAGACATTTGTCGTCGTCACAGTATTACTCAGATACTTTATTATACGCCGATCTCTGGCATTGTGCAAGGATTTCTACGAAAAAAACAGACAGTGTTTGTAAATAATGCTCATATCACTCACCTCTGTAAGACAATGCTGCCATCCAGGCGGTTGTGCTCCAGAGTGAGAACACCGTAGGAGGGATGGAGAGCAGCACCGATGCTGCCGGGATTGAGAAACAGGGTCTTTCCCCGCTTGTCCACCAGCGGCCGGTGCGTGTGGCCGAAGAGGAAGAGGTCCAGATCTTTTTCCTCAGCGGCATACCCGGAGGCCAGCAGACTGGACTTCACGCCGTAGGTGTGGCCATGGCAGAGCAGTATTCGCTTCCCCTCCAGGTCCAGTACCATCTCATCCGGCTCCTGGGGGCGGCAGTCGCAGTTGCCCGGCACCTGAACCAGGGGAATGTCTGGAAAGCGGTAGCGCAAGGTTTCGGCATCTCGCCAGCAGTCGCCCAGATGGAAGATCATCTGCGGCGCCGTGTCCGATATGGCCTGCTCCATATTGGCGATATTTCCATGAGAGTCGGAAAGAACCAGAATTTTCATTAGCAACCTCCTGATAAATACAATTTGTATATTTTATAGATAATATTACAAAACAAAATCATAGCATAGAGTACAATTAGTATAATGGTATTTAAATTATACAAACAGCAAAAATTCGTAGACTGGAGAGAAAGAGCTCTCATCTGGTTTTGAATCCATAGAAATGCTGTGCCATGCCGAATAGATCTTGAAAAGAGCTGATACCCTGCAGAGATTGGAGGAGCTGACCAGCACGATCATGGTGCTTGTGAGGTTCCAAAAGACTGGAAAGGTTTCGATGAAAAAATTCCCAGAGGCTATCCGCCGGGTGTGATCTGCCAGTCGGCAAATGCAGCCTGGTGCAATGCCAACCATAAAAATAGAATTTTGGGCTATGTACAGTAGGTTTTTTATCAAAGGCTCTGTTTTTCCAAGTCCGAAGCATACCTGATGTCCGGTGAAAAACTGTACTAGTTTCATTCATACAGCGAGTATAGTGACTCCTCTGGATTTTGTCAAGAGACGCACTTGAGTTGCTGGACGGATGCCGGATTGCATCCAGATGCGGCAGATTGACAGAAAAGGGAGGATTTGATATGCTATTTTCATATGAAGGAGTGTTAAGATGGCACACGAATTTGATCTGTTGAACATGAATTTTTTTACCAAGGCCAAGGTCTACCCTGGAAGCATTGGCACCTTCCGCTACCGGTTCCAGCGGGAGGGCTGGATTGGGGATGGCACGCTGCAAGTCTGGGTGTACGAGAATATCAGCTTTGAACTGGCGCAGGACGTGGAAACGGCAACCTTCCCCTGGACGGAGGAGGGCATTGAGAATCTCCGCACCTGGCTGTATGAAAAGCTGGAGGAGCGGGGCAGTGAGCCCTATCGTATTCCCTTTCCACCCAAAGTGTAACGCGCAGAAAGAGAGTGCCCGACGATAGAATTTTGTGAATACATTCCCGTCTGGGACAAGCTGTTGCAGAGGAAGCAGACAGCCATTCGGGAGTCTGCACAGGTAAGGGCCGTACCCAAAGGGACTGTGTGATCCAGCGCAGCAGTCAGGAGGGCGCAGGCATCCTGCTGCCTCACTCCGGTCGGCTCCGCTCCGATCCTCTGTCAGCTGAATCTCTGATTTGCGCAGTATAAAAGCCGAATCGATCAGTATATTGCTTGATTTGTGGGGGGCTCCGTTTGGCTGTCAGGGTGGACTGCCATGTGGCTGGGGAATGCATTGGGAGACAAGTGCCGGACACGGCAAAAAAATAACGCCAGTGATGGAGGACTGTCCGGGAGAAACCAGCGAGACGGCGCCAGATCGCCAGCGTCAAAAGAGGAAAGAAATGATGAAAAATGATCGCAAACGGAAAATTTTTTCTATTCCCAATCTAATGAGCTTTGCCCGGCTGCTGCTGATTCCAGTGTTCTGCTGGCTGTATCTGAAGGCAGAGTCAGACCGTGAGTTCCTGTGGGCCTTCCTGGTGGTTCTGCTCTCCAGTCTGACCGACCTGCTGGACGGCTGGGTGGCCCGCCGTTTTGACATGATTACCGATCTTGGCAAGGTGTTGGACCCACTGGCAGACAAACTGACCCACGGGGCCTTGGCGGTGTGCCTTGCGGTGCGGTACCCGTTCATGTGGGCACTGATTGTACTGATGCTCCTGAAGGAAGGATTCATGGGCATCATGGGCGTCATTTTCCTGCGGCAGGGCCGAATGCTGGACGGGGCCATGTGGTTCGGCAAGGTCTGTACGGCTGTGCTGTTCCTGGGACTGCTGGTTTTGACGCTGTTTCCCCATCTGCCCGCCCGCACGGTCAATGGCCTGATCCTGATGATGATGGCAGTGATGGCCTTCACCCTCTGTAAGTATATCTCTTTCTATCGGAAGCTGTGGCGGGGAGAGACAAAGGAAGGTGTGATGCAGCTGTGATTCGGGCGTTGATCCCCCCATGTAAGGCAGCAGTACGGCTGTGTTTCTTTTCAAATTGTAGATCTTTCTATAAGGTGCTGAAGCAGTCGCTTCGGCACTTTTTGTGTTCTTCGAAGCCTCTTTTTTGTCAGAGAACCCCAAAGAACATTTCGTGAAAATCA
>JAHHSA010000011.1 GCA_020025475.1 Oscillibacter sp. | reverse complement strand
TAATGGACACTAGAACCTGAATCTAGCGAGTCTGCCAATTCCACCACTCGCGCATATCAATATAAAATTTGGGGAAAGCTTTGGTGCGGCTGACGGGACTTGAACCCACACGTCGAATTGACACCAGCACCTCAAGCTGGCCTGTCTACCAATTCCAGCACAGCCGCGGATTTTGTTGTCCCCTGGAAAAGACTGCTTGTTTATTATAGCAATTGTGCAGGATTTGTCAACACTTTTTTTACTTTTTCGAAAAGTTTTTTCCCCGGGTTCTTCACCCGGGGAAGTCCGCATATCGGTGTTCACGCTTTTCAGCGGTTTTCCATTGAGGTATAGGCCCGCACAGGCTCCACACACTCATACCGGGGGCGAATCAGCTTGCCGCCCTCGGACAGCTCCTCCATTCGGTGGGCACTCCATCCGGCGATGCGGGCCACCGCGAAGAGGGGCGTGTACAGTTCCATGGGCAACCCCAGCATATCATAAACGAAGCCGCTGTAGAAGTCGATGTTGGTGGAGAGCACCGACTTGTGCTGCTTTTCCAACAGCAGCCGCTTGCCGATCTCCTCCACGGACCGGTACAGCTCCAGCTCCTGCTCTCTCCCCTTCTCCTGCGCCAGCTCTGTGACGTACTTGCGAAACACCTCGCAGCGAGGGTCATTTTTCGTATAGACCGCGTGACCCAGACCGTAGATCAATCCGCTGCGGTCAAACGCCTCTTTGCTGAGTATCTTTTTCAGGTAGCCCTCCACCGCATCCCGATCCGCCCAGTCGGTGATATGCTCCTTGATGTCGCTCATCATGACCATCACCTTGCTGTTGGCACCACCATGGCGGGGGCCCTTTAAGGAGGACATGGCCGCCACTATGGCAGAGTAGGTGTCCGTGCCGGAGGAGGTCACAACATGATTGGTGAAGGTAGAGTTGTTTCCGCCGCCGTGGTCAGCGTGGAGCACCAGCGCCACGTCCAGGGTGCGGGCTTCCAGCTCTGTAAAGTGCATATCCTCCCGCAGCAGCCGCAAAAAGTTTTCTGCCGTGGACAGTTTGGGGTCCGGCACATGGATATAGAGGCTCTCCCCCTTGCTGAACCGCCACGCCTGATAGGCATAGATGGCCAGCACTGGCAGATTGCTGGTAAGCTGCAGGCACTGGCGCAGCACATTTTCAAAGCTGATGTCATTGGGCTTGTCATCATAGCAGAAGAGGGTCAGAATCCCTCGCTGCATGGTATTCATCAGATCCTTCGGGGGTGCTTTCAAAATGACGTCCCGCATAAAATTGGTGGGCAGGGTCCGGTAGAGGGCCAGTTGGTCTGTAAAGTTTTTCAGCTGGGTCTCATTGGGCAGATCCCCGAACAGCAGCAGGTAGGCCGCCTCCTCAAAAGCGTACCGCCCCCGCTTTGCAGAGCCCTTTACAATTTCCTGCACATCTATCCCCCTGTAGTAGAGGGTACCGTCAGTCGGGACAATGGTCTCCACGCCCTCACCGGGCACCACATCATAGGACTGGATCTCCGCCACACGTGTCAATCCGCACAGCACGCCCCGGCCGTCCTCGTCCCGCAATCCACGCTTCACGTTGTATGCCCGATACAGCGTGGGATCGATGTAATTGGACCGCTCCCACTGGCCCTTGAGCGCCAAAATCTCGGGGGTGATGCGGCAGTATTCATTTTCCCAGTTATTCTTCCAAATCATGGCTGTGCAGCTCCTTCCCACCTGTCGTGGTTGTTTGTTTCTGCAATACTAGCATATTATTCTTTCATAATCAAGAGAAATTTGCTTGCTATTTCTTTATTTTTGCAGGATATATAAATGCAACTTGCATTTTAGGGCAAAAAGACCGACGGACGCCCCCTTTTGGAGCTGTCCGCCGTTGAAAATGTACTGTTTACAACTGAGAGAATGTTTCACCGATGGGATCAGATATGACCAGATTTGCCGCCAGATCCCGGGCCACGGCAGATTTGTTGATGAGGACCAGTTTATTCCCCCGATAGTAGTTGATGAGCCCGGCGGCTGGGTAGACATTGAGGGAGGTGCCGCCAATGATGAGTAGGTCAGCGTTGGCAATGGCATTCACCGCGCTGGTAATGATTCGCTGGTCCAGTCCCTCCTCGTAGAGTACCACATCCGGCTTGATTTGGCCGCCACAAGTGCAGTGGGGAACACCCTCAGAGTGGAGGATGTCCTCAAAACTATAGAATTTGCCGCACTTCTCACAGTAGTTCCGGTGGACGCTGCCGTGGAGTTCCAGCACGTTGGAGCTGCCGGCTGCCTGGTGGAGACCGTCGATATTCTGAGTCACGATGGCCTTCAGCTTCCCCTCCCGCTCCCACTGGGCCAGTTTTTCATGGGCTGCATTGGGCCGTACCCCGGTAATCAGCAGCTTCTCCCGGTAGAATCGGAAAAATTCTTCAGGGTTGCTTTTATAAAAGGTATGGCTTAAAATTACCTCAGGCGGGTACTTCCACTCCTGGTGGTAGAGTCCGTTTGTGCTGCGGAAGTCTGGAATACCAGACTCCGTGGACACGCCGGCCCCTCCGAAAAACACCATGTTGTCAGAGCCATCCACCAATTTTTTCAGTGCTTCGATGGCTTTCGTCATGACGATCCCTCCAGTAACTATATAATGAAGGAGAACACGATGAACATTCAGATCTTCGGCACATCCAAGTCCTTTGACTCCAAAAAGGCGGAGCGCTGGTTCAAGGAGCGCCGCATCAAATATCAGTACATCGATCTGCCCTCAAAGGGATTATCCCCCCGGGAGTACCTTTCCGTCAAGCAGAAAGTCGGCTTTGAGGCCCTGGTAAACACAAAATGCCGCGCTTACGAGGAGCTTTACATGGCCTACATCACCCCGGATGCTCAAGAGGAAAAGCTGCTGATGTACCCGGAGCTGTTCAACGCACCCATTGTCCGCAATGGAAAAGAAGCCACTGTGGGCTACTGCCCGGAAGTCTGGGCCAAGTGGGAGTGAACACACTCTCATCCTCTCAATGGAAAGGAGGCGCCGCCATGGAGCGTCTGCCTGAAAGCAGGAGTCTGCGAGGTCTGTATCTGATGACGCAGCGCTATCTCCGGCACAATGTGGGCAATCAGAGCGCCGCACTGGCCTTTTACCTGCTGTTTATGATTTTTCCCCTGCTGATCTTCATCAGTGCCCTGCTGGGCCTACTCCAGCTGGACGTTGCTGCCATTGAGCACGTGCTCTCAGAGCTGCTGCCCTCAGAGGTCGTGGACCTGATCGTGGCCTATCTCACCCATGTGGGTGAAAACCCCAGTCCCCGGCTCATGGTATTTGGCCTGTTTTTTTCCATCTACTTCCCCATGCGGGCCACCAACTCCCTGATGCGCTCCGTGCGGACCGCCTACCATCTGGGTCCGCCCAGAGGCGCCATCAAGCACCTGGTGAAAGCGCTGCTCTACTCCCTGGTGCTCATGGTATCCATCGCCATGACTCTGACGGTGCTGACCGTTGGGGATCGGCTCCTTTACTACGCCGTGACCCACTTCCACCTGCCCGCCTTTGTGGCCCACCTCTGGGCCAGACTTCGGTTCCCGGTGGTAGCGGTGGCAGGCTTTTTCGTTCTCTATCTGCTCTACGCGCTGGCGCAGGACCACCGCCGTCCATGGCGAGACATCTGGCCTGGTACTCTGGCCGCTCTGGCAGGCTGGATGGGCATTTCCCTGCTCTACTCCCTGTATGTGGACCGCATCGCCCACTACTCCGCTGTCTACGGCTCTATCGGAACGGTCATTGTGCTGCTTGTCTGGCTCTACCTGGGTGCTCTGACCCTCATCATGGGTGCTGAATTCAACGGGACCCTGATCTCCCTGCGCCGGGATCAGTCGGAGCCAGATACTGCCCCATAAATGACACTTCAGGAGGGAAGTCCCATGATTCTCTGTTTTTCCGGTACCGGGAACAGCCGATACTGTGCCGATGTTCTGGCAAATCACCTGGGGGACGAAGTCCTGGATCTCCACGACGCCCTGCGGTCCCAGATTGCCCTGGACCTGGTCTCAGGGAGGCCCTGGGTGATTCTCACCCCTACCTACGCCTGGCAGCTGCCCCATCTGGTGCGGGACCTGCTGCATACCGTCAATCTCTCCGGAGACGAGCGCGTCTACTTCGTCATGACCTGCGGCAGCGACACAGGGGATGCCCACCGGCATAACAAGGCCCTGTGCCAAATGCTGGGGCTGCGTTACATGGGGACCGCCGAGATCGTGATGCCAGAAAACTATATCGCCATGTTTGATGTCCCAAGTCAAGAGGAAGCCCGGGTCATCATCCGCCGGGCACAGCCTGCTTTGGAGGCGGCGGCCAGGCACATTGCCGCCGGAGAGGTCATCCCGGAGCATCGCCCCCGCCTTGGCGACGGCCTGAAATCCGGCCTCATCAACCAGGCCTTTTATCCTCTCTTTGTGAAGGCGAAAGCCTTCACCGTCTCTGACACCTGCATCCACTGCGGCAAGTGCGCCCGGGACTGCGTCACTGACAACATCCGCATGGTGGACGGCAAGCCCGTATGGGGCGACCGGTGCACCCACTGTATGGCCTGCATCTGTCTCTGTCCCGCCCAGGCCATTGAATACGGCAAAAAGAGTCAGGGTAAGCCCCGCTACCACTGTCCAGAGGCCAAGCCGCTGTGAAATCCGCATCACCAGCACAGCCGGCGAAAGCGCTGTCTCCTCCCACCCGGCAGCGGATCGAGTTTTCCCCTTTCATTGGATTCTCACCGAAGTCTTGCAGGGCTGACCATGCCTTTGCACCTCAGCACGCCGTTTTGGGGCAGGCTGCTTCCCCACGTACAGCATGAAAAAAAGACGTATCGATTCGATACGTCTTTTTTCGTTGCATTCGTATGTATCAGAAGCCGTTAGCCCGGCGGTTGGTCATGGCCTCCAGTACCTCGCAGCGCTCCTGGTCCAAGCCCTTGGTCATTCTAAAGGCCGTCTCCATGTCGATGTCTACAATGCGTCCGTTCTGGTAGGCGATGACGCAGTTCCCCTTGTTGTTCAGCAGGGCCTGCACCGCCTCGTAGCCCATGCGGCTGGCGGTCTCCCGGTCTCGGACGGTGGGTGTGCCGCCGCGCTGGATGTGGCCAAGGACCGTAACGCGGGGGTCAATGCCCACCTGCTCCCGAATCTGGGCGGCAAAATCCATGGCGCTGCCGGCGCCTTCAGCCACCACAATCATATAGTGGGTGGTGCCGGCCAGGCGAGCCTGGCGGATCTTCTCAGCCACATCTCGCTGAAAGTCCACATCCCGCTCAGGGATCAGGACAGCTGTGGCTCCCACTGCGATGCCCACAGACAGTGCCAGGAAGCCCGCATGCCGACCCATGACCTCCACCAGGGAGCAGCGCTCATGGGACTGCATGGTATCCCGCAACTTATCAATGCATTCAATAGCAGTATTGCAGGCGGTATCGAAGCCGATGGTGTACTGGGAGCAGCCGATATCATTGTCGATGGTAGCTGGGATGCCCACCACCTGCAAGGGCATACCGGCTTCCTGAGCCTGTTTGGACAGAGCCTGTGCGCCCCGGAACGTACCGTCGCCGCCAATGGCCACGATGGCATCCAGACCCAGCAGCTTGCAGCAGGTCAGGGCCTTGGCCCGGCCTGCCTCAGCGCGGAAGTCCTCACTGCGGGCGGTATAGAGCATGGTGCCGCCCTTGTTGATGATATGGCTGACACTGGATGCGTCCAGCGGTACGAAGTCATTGTTGATCATACCGTGCCAACCGCGGCGGATGCCAATGCACTCGATGCCCTGACCAATGGCAGTGCGAACCACAGCGCGTACCGCGGCATTCATGCCGGGGGCATCACCGCCGCTGGTCAGAATTCCGATTCTCTTTACCCGATTCTCCGTCATAATGGGGTCCTCCTTCTGATGCTATTTCAATTTCTTGAAAATATGGTGTTGCCGCGAAGGTTCCCCTGCGCGGCTGAGAAAAGACGTTCCATGCCGAATATCTCAACGCAAACGCGCTGCTCTCAACCATTCGCATGACCGTCCAATCCGGCGATCCATGGCGCACCGCCACGAATATTGTCTACATGCATCCGATGATACATTCTTCCCTATTTCCTGTCAATATCCTTTGTGTTAAAAAGCGAAAAACCATCAGAAAACGATTACCCATTTATCATTTTGATAAAACAATCCCTCTGTGGACGAACCACAGAGGGTTGTGGAAATTCGCATTACAGCTGGGCAACAAAGTGTTCCAAGGGCTGACTGGGGTTGTCCTTTGGCCAGAAGGCCAAAATCTCCTCGGTCTCCTCCTCGCCCAGCAGGGGCACAAACACCAGATTCTCCGCATTGTCCATCCGGTTGGCGCAGTAGCCCGGAAGGACAGAGATCCCAACCTCCGCCGCAACCATCATCAAAATACTCTCGATATCGTTGGACCGCAGCAAGATATTGGGCTGGTAGCCCGCCTTCTGGTACAGCTCCAAAAAATAATCGTCTCCGGTGGAGTAGCCGGTGCTGGACGGACTCATATACAGCAGCGTCTCCCCCTTCAGCTCCTCCCGACGCAGGGCCTGGCGCTGGGCAAAGGGGTGGCTGCCGTACAGGGCCACCACCAGAGGCACCCGCTCAATAAGCCGATAGTCCATGCCGTCTGCCGATTTCAGATCCGTGCTGTCCCAGGTAAAGATGATGTCATACTCCCCATTGACAAGGCCGGAAGCCAGCATGTCCGTGTCATGGCGGAAGCAGGTGATCAGCACGTTGGGGTATTCCAGATGAAAATTTCGAAGCTTTCGGGACAGGTCACTGCGTTCATAGCCCTTGGTGTACCCCACCCGGAGCGTGCCCACCAGACCCGTAGACGCCTCCCGAACTCTGGTCAGTGCCGTATCCATTCGCTCCAGAATTGCCTTGGCCTCCACCAAAAACACGCTGCCCGCCGGAGTCAGCGCCACAGGCCGGGTATTCCGGGTGAAGAGTTGCACCCCCATGTTCTCTTCCAGTGCCCGGATTTGCTGCGTGATGGCCGCCTGTGAGAGATAGTACTGATTCGCCGCCTTGGTGAAGCTGTGGTGCTCCGCCACGGAGACGAAGTATTTCAACTGGTTGGTATTCATGTCCCAGCCTCCTTGTTTCATTGGTTTAGTATAGCATGCCCCGACCCCGGCCCGCAAGGCCATGTCTTGCGCCGAAACTGGGAACATGGTATGATATCCTTAATTGTCTTATAGAAAAAACAGCCGCATATTGAGGATTATACTTCCTACAGGAGGTTTTCATGAAGAAACTGGTAGCAGGCATTCTGGCCCACGTCGATGCCGGAAAAACCACCCTCTCCGAAGCCATGCTCTATCACACGGGCAGCATTCGCTCTCTGGGCCGGGTGGACCACAAGAACGCCTTTCTGGACACCGACGCCATGGAGCGGGAGCGGGGCATCACCATCTTCTCCAAGCAGGCAGTTCTGCCCTTGGGAGATCTGGAAGTGACCCTGCTGGACACCCCCGGACACGTGGACTTCTCTGCCGAAATGGAGCGGACCCTGCGGGTACTGGACTGCGCTGTGCTTGTCATCAGCGGCAGCGACGGGATTCAGAGCCACACCCGCACCCTGTGGCGTCTGCTCAAGCGCTACGAAGTTCCCACCTTCCTGTTCGTCAATAAAATGGACCTGATTGGGGCGGACAAGTCTGCTCTGCTCTCTGACCTGAAGCGCCGCCTGGACAGCGGCTGCGTGGATTTCTCCCAGGGCCCAGATGCTTTGGCGGAGGAGGCCGCCATGTGCGACGAGGCGGTACTGGAGCGGTATCTGGAACACGGCACCATCTCCGACAGTGACCTTGCAGCGCTGATTCGGCAGCGGAAGCTCTTCCCCTGCTTCTTTGGCTCCGCCCTGAAACTGGACGGCGTGAAGCCATTGCTGGACGCACTGGAACGCTTTGCCCCTCTGCCCTCCTATCCCGCCGAATTTGGTGCCCGCGTCTTTAAGATCGCCCGGGATGCCCAGGGTGCCCGCCTCACCTTTTTAAAAGTCACCGGCGGCACCCTGCGCACGAAAGACAGCCTGACCAACCGCCGGGAGGACACCCCAGAGGAGCGCATCTGGACGGAAAAGGCGGACCAGCTGCGCATCTACTCGGGCGCCAAATTTCGCCCCACAGAAGCAGCGGAGGCAGGCACTGTCTGCGCTGTCACAGGTCTGACCCACACCTTCCCCGGACAGGGCCTGGGGTTTGAGGATGCCTGGGCCGGCCCCATGCTGGAACCGGTGCTGACCTACCAGGTGCAGCTCATCGACGGCACGGACCCTCACACTGTTTTGGGCTATCTCCGCCAGCTGGAAGAGGAGGACCCCCAGCTCCACGTGGTCTGGAGTGAGCAGAATCGGGTCATTCACATTCAGCTCATGGGCAAGGTCCAGCTGGAAATCCTGCGCCGCCTGCTGGAAGAGCGGTTCCATCTGGATGTAGACTTCGGTGCCGGCTCTATCGTTTACCGGGAAACCATCGCCCGGCCTGTGGTGGGCATCGGTCACTTTGAGCCGCTGCGCCACTATGCGGAGGTGCATCTTCTGATGGAGCCCGGCGAGCCGGGCAGTGGTCTGGTGATTGGGACCATGTGCCCTACCGACGTTCTCCCCTATCACTGGCAGCGGCTGGTAATGACCCATCTGGAAGAAAAGACCCATCTGGGCGTTCTCACCGGGTCCCCCATCACCGACATGCGCATCACGCTGATTGCCGGTCGCGAACATGCCAAGCACACTGACGGCGGCGACTTCCGCCAGGCTACCTACCGGGCCGTACGCCAAGGCCTTATGCAGGCCGAGAGCGTCCTGTTGGAGCCCTGGTACGACTTCCGTCTGGAATTGCCCGGTGACCAGGTTGGCCGGGCCATCACCGATATCCAACGCAAGAGCGGTGAAGTCAATCCCCCGGAGACGCTGGGTGAGGAGGCTGTCCTCACCGGCTCCGCCCCGGTGGCCGGTATGCAGGACTATGCCCAGGAGGTGGCTGCCTACACCCGGGGCCACGGCCGCCTTCTCTGCACCCCTGGTGGCTACCGCCCCTGTGCCGATGCACAGGCGGTCATTGATGCCATCGGCTACGATCCGGAGCGGGATCTGGACAACACCCCCGACTCCGTTTTCTGTGCCCACGGCGGTGGCTTCACTGTCAAGTGGTACGATGTTCCTGCCTGTGCCCATGTGAACAGCGGGGTGCACGAACTGTCCGACAGGGAGCCTCACGAAACAGGACCGGCTCCCCAGCCTGGCCGCCGGAGCACCTACGCAGGCACCGTGGAGCAGGACAAAGAGCTCATGGAGATTTTTGAACGAACCTATGGTCCCATGAAGCAGCGGTCCTTTGAGCCGCCCAAAGCCCCGCAGCGGCCGGTTTCCTCAGACCTGCCTTCCCATTCCGCCGTCACATTGCGGGAGGCGGGTCCAGAATATCTGCTGGTGGACGGGTATAACATTATCTTTGCCTGGCAGGAGCTGAAAACGCTGGCACGGGACAATCTGGACGCCGCCCGCAAAGCTCTTATGGACCTCTTGAGCAACTATGCCGCATGGCGGAAGTGTCACGCCATCCTGGTCTTTGATGCCTACAAGGTCAAGGGGGGCCAGGGCTCCGTGGAGCAGTACCACAACATCCATGTGGTCTACACCAAGGAGGCCGAAACCGCTGATGCCTACATCGAGCGCACGACCTACGATCTGGGGCGGAAGAAGTCCCGGGTTCGGGTCGCCACCTCCGATGGTCCGGAGCAGCTCATCATTCTGGGCCACGGTGCCCTGCGCCTGTCCGCCTCCTCCTTTCACGAAGAAGTCCTGGAGGCTCGGAGCCAGATGACAGACACCTTGGAAAAAAACAACCAGGCAGGCAAAAGCCAGGCCATGAAAGCGGCACTGGAAAAGGCCGCCAAAAAGGAGGCCGGGAACGGATGATTTTCACACTATTGATTGCCTCTGCCACTGTGTGTACCTGTAGTGCAGTGCGGCGGCGCCTGAAAACGGAGATCCGACGGGACCGCACCCTCTTGGGCGGCCGGGTCCGTCTTACCGCCTTTGAAAATCGGGGCGCGGCTTTCGGGCTTCCCATTCCTCGTCCTGCTCTGCTCCTGGGGTCTGTCGCGGGACTTTTGGCCATGCTGTGCCATCCCGCCCGGCTGTGGGCCGGTCTGGTAGCCGGCGGCGGTGCCAGTAACCTGGCCGAACGCCTCTGCCGGGGACAAGTCTTTGACTATGTCCAGTTTCCCAAAGCCCCCGGCAAGGGAAAGCGATACATCTACAATCTGGCGGACCTGGCTGTGTTTTGCGGCACTCTGGGCCTGCTGTGCCACCGGCGGCCCAAACGGAAATAACTGCATATGGATGCAAAAAAGGGATGACGCAATTTGCGTCATCCCTTGAATTTTTGATGGAACCGGTCCTGGACCGGCTGGTGGTCCGCTCAATCCTGTTCTCAGGATGAGCGGTTGACCGACAATCCGATCAGTGGTTGCGCTTGATCTCCATCAGGTCGCCCAGACGGGTCATAGCCATGGTGCCGACAGAAGTGGCCAGTGCAGCAGTAATCATACCAAGCTCAAACATGTGAAAATCCTCCTTGCGAATTTTGTAAATATTTTCAATCAAAGCTGATATCGTAAACTCTCTTTACGAACCGTGGCCTATAGTAGCACCGTCTACGCATAAAGTCAATACCTTTTACAAATTATTTTTTATTTCACAAACAATCTGGGAAACTGTTTATTCACTGTGAAATCCCGCACAAAAACGGCGTTTTTAGCGGATTCTTTTTTGTTAAAGTCTACTCTTTCACGAGGGACCGCACGCAGCGCCAATACTCCAAACCATTGTGGCAGAAACAAACCAGGCCGCCATCCTCCCTGGGGAACGCTGTACGACAAACAAGCCCCGGGGCGCTGGCCCGGGGCTTGTTTCCATCTCTGTGAACTTCTTTTACTGTGGGAGGATCTGAACCACACCGCGGCCGCAGTCTACGGACACCAGCAGGCCGTCCTCCAGGCCGCGGGTAGCACCGTCGGCGCCCACGATTACCGGCAGATCCAGCGTCAGGCCAATGGTGGCCGCGTGGCTGTTGGTACTGGCCTCCTCGCAGATGACCGCAGCAGCCTTGCGCAGATAGGGCAGCATATCATTTGTAGTATAAGGCACCACCAGCACATCTCCTGCTCGCAGCTTTTCGATCACGTCCTCCAGGGTCCGGCAGACACACAGCGGGCCGGAAGTTTTTTTCGTGCCGATACCCACGCCGTTGAGAAGGGCGCCGCCCACTTGCTGAACCCGAATCATATTGGTCGTACCGGCAACGCCCACGGGCACACCGGCAGTGACCACCACCAGATCTCCCTGATGCACCAGACCTGCCTCCTCGGCAGACCGGATGGCAAAGTCCACCAGCTCATCAGAGTTGCTGGCATAGGGCATCATAATGGGCTCTACCCCCCAGTACAGGGCCATCTGCCGCCGAACCTGAGGGTCCAGCAGCAGTGCCACCACCATGGTGCCGGGACGGAATCGGGATACCATCTGAGCAGTGACGCCCCGCTGACTGACAGTCAGGATGGCGTCTGCACCCACGTCCATAGCGGTGGTACAGGCGGCATGGGCTGTGGCGGTGGTGATGGACAGCCGGGCCTTTCCGGGGCGGGTGGGTGTGGAGTAATCGATAGTGCTCTCCGTCTTCCGGGCAATGGCGTCCATGGTGCGGACTGCCTCCACCGGGTACTTGCCTGCGGCGGTCTCGCCGGAGAGCATAATGGCACTGGTACCGTCGTAGATGGCGTTGGCAACGTCGGTAATTTCGGCACGGGTGGGGCGGGGATTCTCCATCATAGAGTCCAGCATCTGCGTGGCCGTGATAACCGGTTTGCCGCAGGCCACACACTGGGCAATGATGTCTTTTTGGATGGCGGGGATCTCCGTGAAGTCGATCTCTACACCCAGATCGCCCCGGGCCACCATGATGCCATCGGCTACATCCAGAATGTCCGGCAGGTTGCTAACACCCTCCCGGTTTTCAATCTTGGCGATAATCCGCATCCGGGAGCCAAGGCGGTTCAGCAGGCGTCGGATCTCCCGAATATCCTCAGCCGTACGAACAAAGCTGGCGGCCACATAATCAAACCCCTGCTCCGCACCAAAGGCGATGTCCTCCCGATCCCGCTGGTTCATATAGGGCAGTGACAGCCGCACACCTGGAATGTTGACGCCCTTCCGGTTCTTCATCTTGCCGTCATTCTCCACCCGGCAGCGGATGGAGGTGGCGGTGGTATCCAGTACGGTCAGACGCACCAGACCATCGTCCAGCAGGATGGTGTCTCCGCTCTTCACGTCACCGGGCAGATCTGCATAAGTGATGGCACAACGGGTCTCATCACCCACAATGTCCTCGGTTGTCAGCGTAAACTCGGTGCCTGCCTTCATCTCAATGGCGTCGTGTTCAAATGTCTTGAGGCGGACCTCGGGGCCCCGGGTATCCAGCAGTGCCGCTACAGGGCGGCCAAGCTCCTCCCGAGCGGCCTTCAGCGCTTCCAGCCGACCCAGATGCTCTTCGTGGCTGCCGTGAGAAAAGTTGAATCTGGCCACGTTCATGCCCCCGGCGATCATCTCCTTGATGACGCCCTCCCGGTCAGTGGATGGTCCCAGGGTACAAACAATTTTCGTTTTACGCATGGTTGCATGACGCCTCTCTCTATCGAAAATTATGAAACTATTTTCACATTCTTTATTTCAGGAAAACGGTTACCTAACGTTATTCTATCATGAAATTTAAAAATGTAAAACAGTTTTTTGCGTCCGCAGTACACATTTTTTCATTCCCTGCATCCATTTTTGAGATCCGACATCATTTAAGAAGTAATGTTTTCACGCAAAAGTGAAGGAACCTCGCCTCGACACCACAGAAAGTGTGGAAAGTTGCAGAAATAAATGGTATAATGGGTGTACAAAATTTGGGAGGGTTACCATGAGCGGACGGACCGGCATCAACAATGAAACACTGAAACGGCGAAACCGGGGGCTGATTTTGCAGTTGATTCTCTCTGGAGAGTGCGTGACCAGGTCGGATCTCACCAAGCGGACAGGGCTGTCAAAGATGTCCGTGTCCAATGTGATCTCGGAATTTTTGGAGTTGGATGTGGTGCGGGAATGCGCCCCTCTGGCTATCCAGGGCCAGGGACGCAACCCCATCGCCCTGTGCCTGTCCCCCAACGCTCCCCGCATCATCGGTCTCCACATCTTTCAGGATGAGTGCGTGGCAGTCCGATGCGACCTGCGGCTCCACGTTGAGGCGGAGTACCGGGTGCCCATGAACGCAGAGCGTGCCCAGCATCTGGAAGAAGAACTGTTCCGGGCCATTGACCAGGTAATGCCCGGGCCGGAGATGCGGGTTCTGGGCATTGGCATCGGTTCCACTGGCCCTGTGGCCCAGCGGCAGGGCAAGATCCTGAACGCCATTCACCTCTTCGGCATCCACGATGTGCCGGTGGCGGCCCATCTGGCTGAGCGCTATCATCTGCCGGTGGCTTTCGACAGCCAGTACAACTGCGCCGCCCTGGCAGAAAAATATTTCGGTGCCGGACGGCCCTATCAAGACTTCATTCTGGTGGGTCTCTCCACTGGTGTAGGCTCCGGAGTAGTGGCCGATGGCAAGCTGCTGCGCAACGCTCTGGGCCTCACCAGTGAGCTGGGCCACACCAGTATTGATTGGAAAGGCAACCGCTGCCGCTGCGGCAATCGCGGCTGCTTGGAAACCTATGTCGGCACCCGAATTATGGAACAGCGGCTCAAGGAAGTCTCCGGTGTCGAGACAGACTTTGCCGGATACTGCTGGATGATGGATGGTGGCGAGGCAGAAAAGCTCAAGCCCGTATTTGAGGAGATGGCAGATGCCCTGGCCTGCGCGCTCACCAGCGCAGTGAACCTCCTGAATCCTCAAGCCATCATCATCGGCCACGACGGTGCCTATCTGCCTCAATGCTGTCTGGAAATGTTGGAATCTCGGATCAATCTCCAAAAACTGGCGGGCGGCAGCACCGTTAAAGTTCTGCGCCCGGAACTGGGCCCCCGTTCCCAGGTATGCAGCAGTGCCTGCTGTCTGCTGGCCGAAATCTTTGAAGGCCGACTGCTGTGATGGTTTGCATCGCAGCCCGCAGGCGGCGCTGAGAGTAAGCAGTGCAGGCCTACTGCCACACACTCTCTCATGCAGAAAGGGAGTCAGCTGCACATCTGATTCTATACAAAAAATGCCCGGTGTCTGCCATGAAGCAAACACCGGGCGTTTTCGTTTGAAATGATGGAAAGCTTATCGTCAGTACTTTTGTAACTGCTTATGCCCTCATGGTTCTAAGCGCTCGCTTAGTACATGCCGCCCATGTCGGGTGCAGCGGGAGCCGCCGCAGGGGGCTCGGGCTTATCGGTCACCAGAGACTCGGTGGTCAGCACCATGGCACTGATGGAAGCGGCGTTCTCCAGAGCGCTGCGGGTAACCTTAGCGGGGTCGATGATACCGCAGGCGACCATGTCGCAGTACTCTTCCTTGTAGGCGTCGAAGCCGTAGCCGGTCTTACCGCAGGTACGGACCTTTTCCAGGATCACAGAGCCGTCCAGGCCGGCGTTTGCAGCGATCTGACGTACGGGAGCCTCCAGAGCCTTCAGGATGATCTTCACACCGGTCTTTTCATCGCCCTCGACGGTGTTCATGAGAGCCTCGACAGCACCCATGACGTTGACAAACACGGTGCCGCCGCCGGCAACCACGCCTTCCTCAACCGCAGCGCGGGTAGCATTCAGAGCATCCTCGATGCGCAGCTTCTTCTCCTTCATCTCGGTCTCGGTGGCAGCACCAACCTTGACCACAGCCACACCGCCGGCCAGCTTAGCCAGACGCTCCTGCAGCTTCTCACGGTCATAGTCGCTGGTGGTGTTGGCAATCTGAGCACGGATCTGAGCCACACGGTCCTTGATGGCGTTGGCATCGCCGGCACCGTCAACAATGGTGGTGGTCTCCTTGGTGACCTTCACCTGGCGGGCACGGCCCAGCATGGAGATATCAGCGGACTTCAGCTCCAGGCCAACTTCCTCGCTAATGACAGTACCGCCGGTCAGGGTAGCAACATCCTGCAGCATCTCCTTGCGGCGATCGCCGAAGCCGGGAGCCTTCACGCACACCACGTTCAGGGTGCCGCGCAGACGGTTCACAATCAGGGTGTTGAGAGCCTCGCCCTCCACATCGTCAGCCACAATGACCAGCTTCTTGCCGGACTGGACCAGCTGCTCCAGAATGGGCAGGATGTCAGCAATCACGGAGATCTTCTTGTCGGTAATCAGGATATAGGCGTCGTCGATGACAGCCTCCATCTTCTCGGTATCGGTGACCATATAAGGAGTGATATAGCCGCGGTCGAACTGCATGCCCTCCACGACCTCACTGTAGGTCTCAGCGGTCTTGGACTCCTCGATGGTGATGACACCGTCGGAGGAAACCTTCTCCATGGCATCCGCAATCAGCTCACCGATGTGCTCGTCACCGGAAGAGACAGCGCCGACACGGGCGATGTCCTTGGTGCCGTCCACAGCTTTGGCCAGGTTCTTGACCTCAGCCACAGCGGCCTCAACTGCCTTGTTCATGCCCTTGCGCATGATAATGGGGTTGGCACCGGCTGCCAGGTTCTTCAGACCCTCGTTGATCATGGCCTGAGCCAGCAGGGTTGCGGTGGTGGTACCATCACCGGCCACATCGTTGGTCTTGGTGGAGACTTCCTTCACCAGCTGAGCACCCATGTTCTCAAACGGGTCCTCCAGCTCAATTTCCTTGGCGATGGTCACACCGTCATTGGTGATCAGGGGTGCGCCGTACTTCTTATCCAGCACGACATTGCGGCCCTTGGGCCCCAGGGTCACTTTCACGGTATCAGCGAGAGTGTTAACACCGGCTTCGATGGCCTTACGAGCCTCGTCGCCGCGCAAAATCAACTTAGACATGATAAAAACCTCCAACTAGAAAATCAATGTTTGTGACTCAGATCAGTCCACAATTGCCAGAATGTCGTTCTGACGAACCACCACGTACTCCTGATCCTCCAGGGTTACCTTGGTGCCTGCATACTGGCTGGTAATGACCTTGTCGCCTGGCTTTACGGTCATGACAATGTCCTTGCCCTCCACGTTCCCGCCGGGGCCCACAGAGATGACTTCAGCCACAGAGGGCTTTTCTTTCGCGGAGCCGGTGAGAATGATGCCGCCTTTGGTGGTCTCTTCCGTCTCCACCATTTTTAGGATCACGCGGTCTGCAAGGGGTGTGAGTTTCATTTGAGGTTCCTCCTTCAATCTATTAAAACTATATGGAAAAACAATTTCAACGTTAGCACTCATATCCCTCGAGTGCTAACGTTGTTATCATAGTACAGTCCTCTGCATTTGTAAAGGGTAATTTGCACAAAACTTATGAAGAATCTGTAAACCCTATTCCCCGCTGTTTCAGCGGGCGGTGGCATTGGGGCTGCACCCCTTGGGGCCAAAGAAGTTCAGCCGCTTGTCGGCCAGGCGCATGACCACCTCCCGAGCGCAGAACGTCTCGCCATCCAGGCAGGAGATAATATCTTCCTGATCGGAGACAATCCGCACAACCTTTGCCTCTGATACCCGCACAAGCTCCTGAGGCAGTAAGGCATGGTCCCCAGCGGAGTAGGCGCCGAAGAGCCGCCCGAATGTGAGCTTGGGCACATTCTTAATCAGAATGGTGTGGAGGACGCCATCGTCCATCCGGGCCTCCGGCACCGGCGTGGAACCGCCGCCGTAGTAGCGCCCGTTGCACATGGACACCAGGGCAAAGCTATCCTCTATCCGCTCTCCGTCCAGGTACACCGTCCAGCGCCGCCCGATGGGCTTAAACAAAAAGTTCACCGCCACAGAGACCAAATAGCTGCCGCGGCCATTGAGTCCAGGGGTGCCGGAGTAGCGGTGGACGCTGTCTGCAATTCTGGCGTCGATGCCATTGCAGGCGATGGTGGTGCAGTACCTGCCATTGCAGTCAATGAGATCCAGCTGCATGTCGTCCCCGTCCCACAGGTTTTCCGCCTCCCGAAACTTCGCCATATCCTCCAGCCCGAAGTTTTTCAGGAAGTCGTTTCCGGTCCCCGCCGGAATACAGGTCATGGCGGCGTTTTCAAATCCAGCAATGCCGTTTGCCACCTCATAAATGGTGCCGTCTCCGCCGCAGGCATAGATCCGCAGGGGCTCTCCCGTCTCTGCCAGCCGCCGGGCCATCTCTGTGGCGCCGCCGGGGCGATCCGTCAGCATGCAGCCGCAGTCCAGGCCATGGTCCTGCCGCAATCTCTCCGCCATGGCCAACAGGCGGGAGGTCTGGTTCTTCTTTCCCGCCCGGGGATTGATGATGAAGACGTGCTTCATGGCTGACCTCTCTTTCTCTCCTGCCACGGGCGGTATTCTTACCGTCCGTACTGGAACACATCACATTTCAGCATACCATTGTAGAGCTTCCGCTTCTTATCTGCGGGACGGCCGAAACAGCGCTCAAACTCTGTATGGGAGGAGAGCACCAGAATCCGCCACTTGGGCGGCATCTCCCGCATGGCCCGGCCGAACACCCGATACAGCTCCTCGGCCTCTTCCTTCTCCAGGAGCCGCTCGCCGTAGGGCGGGTTGGTGACCAGCTGGCCGTACTCACTGTCCCGGTGGAACCTGCCTGCGTCCGCCACCTCAAAGCGAATGCAGTCCTCCACGCCGGCCAGCTCGGCATTATGGCGTGCCAGCTCCACGGCCTTGGGGTCGATATCGCCGCCCCAGATGTCATAGCTGCCATGAAATTCCTTGTCCATTGCCTCGTCGGCGGCATCCAACCACAGCTTGGTGTCCATGTTTTTCCACTTCTGTGCAGAGAAGCTGCGATCCAGACCGGGAGCACGATTCTTGGCAATCAGCGCCGCCTCAATGGGGATGGTTCCGGAGCCGCAGAACGGGTCGCAGAACGGGTCCTTGCCCCGGTACCGACTGAGAATCACCAGTGCTGCCGCAAGCGTCTCCCGCAGGGGGGCGCCCATGTTCCGGGCACGATAGCCGCGCTTATAGAGGCCCTCCCCGGAGGTATCCAGGTACAGCGTGGCCTGGTCCTTGATGATAGAGAACTGGATCTGATACCGGCTGCCGGTCTCCGGCAGAGTCTCACAGCCGTACACCCGGCCCAGCCGCTTGGCAGACGCCTTCTTTACGATGGCCTGACAGGCAGGGACTGAGTGGAGCGTAGAATTGATAGAATAGCCCTTCACAGGGAATTCGCCATCCCGGGGGATGTAATCCTCCCAGGGCAGGGCCATGACGCCCTGAAACAAGGCCTCAAAATCAGTTGCCGGGAAGGAGCCCAGCTCCATCAGCACGCGGGCGCCACAGCGCAGGTTGATGTTCAGCCGGGCAATATCGGCCATGGTGCCATCGCAGTGTACGCGACCATTTTCCGCCCGCACGTTCTTCAGTTGCAGGCGTTTCATCTCGTCGGCCACCAGGGACTCCAGGCCAAAGAGGCAGGGGACTGTCAGTGTCATTGTCCGCCCTCCATTTCTATATAGATCAAAATTACAAAAGATTGCGCTTCCAGTATAGCAGGAAGCGCCTCGACTTTCAACGAATCTTCCCCCTATCACCGCCATTTGGTCGCTTTTCGTAGACTGTAACCAATTTGATATCGTATTTTTCCACAAGTCGTGGTAAACTGGTGTAAACTACTTATGGAAAGGAGCTTTCTATGGAAGTCATGATCTGGGTCTGGCTGGGTGCCATCGTGCTCTTTGGCATCGTTGAGGCCGTTACAGCTGGCCTGGTGAGTATCTGGTTTGCCGCCGGTGCTCTGGCCGCCCTGCTGGCCACCCTCCTGCAACTCAACATCTGGTGGCAATGCGGCCTCTTTGTAGCCGTCTCCGCCCTGACGCTGGTTCTGACCCGGCCCCTCATCAAGAAATACCAGTGTGGCAAGGTGACCCCCACCAACGCCGACCGGGTGCTGGGTGAGCAGGCTCGTGTCACAGAGACCATTGACAACGCAGTTCCCTCCGGCGCCGTCTACACTGACGGCAAGAGCTGGACCGCCCGCAGCAGCGACGGTTCTGTCATTTCCAAGGGCTCTATGGTCACCGTGGAGCGCATTGACGGCGTGAAGCTTTGGGTGAGCTCCCCTGACACCTGACCTTCCGCTGTTTCCCCGTCCGAACTTCAAAACCCCATTTTGAAAAGGAGGAACCCCCATGAAATTTATCGTTTTTTCCATCCTGCTGGTCCTGCTCCTGGTGCTCATTATCAGTAATATTGTGATTGTTCAGCAGTCCCGGGCCTACGTGCTGGAGCGCCTGGGTGCCTTCCGTGCCGTGTGGGGCGTGGGCATTCATCTGAAAATTCCCTTCATTGAGCGAGTGGCCAAGAAGGTCTCCCTGAAAGAACAGGTTGCAGATTTCCCGCCTCAGCCCGTCATCACCAAGGATAACGTCACCATGCAGATTGACACCGTGATCTACTTCCAGATCACGGACCCCAAGCTGTTCACCTACGGTGTGGAGCAACCCATGAACGCTATCGAGAACCTGACCGCAACCACCCTGCGCAACATCATCGGCGACATGGAGCTGGACCAGTCCCTCACCAGCCGTGACATCATCAACTCCCGGATGCGCGCCATCCTGGACGAAGCCACGGACCCCTGGGGCATCAAGGTCAATCGCGTGGAGCTGAAGAACATCATCCCGCCCCGTGAAATTCAAAACGCCATGGAGAAGCAGATGAAGGCCGAGCGTGAGCGCCGAGAGTCCATCCTCCAGGCTGAAGGTCAGAAGCAGTCTCAGATTCTGGTGGCTGAGGGTGAGAAGCAGTCCGCCATTTTGGAAGCCGACGCTGCCAAGCAGGCCGCTATTTTGAAGGCAGAAGGCGAGAAGGAAGCCCGAATCATGGCCGCCGAGGCAGAAGCCCTGGCCATTATGAAGGTCCAGCAAGCCACTGCTGATGCCCTGCGTCTGCTGAACGAGGCCGCTCCCAGCAGCGCTGTTCTGAAGCTGCGTGCGCTGGAGGCCATGGAGAAGGTATCTGACGGCAAGGCCACCAAGATCATCATTCCCAGCGAGATCCAGGGGCTGGCCGGTCTGGCTGCCGGTGCCAAGACCATCTTTGACACTGAGGACCCCTCCGCCGACTGATTCAAACAAACGTTTCCCACATTTTCCACAGGTTTTTGCACAGAGGACACCGCTTTTTTGTGGTGTCCTCTGTTTTTTCTTGGCGGTCTTTCCACTTTATACAAAGAAGATGCCTATTTTTCTCTAATTTGCCGCATGGTTTTCCACAGCATGGGGAACAGTAAGTCAAGAATCATCCAGTGGTCCGCCCATGCGGGCCGAACAAGGGAGGAAACAAGGTTATGGAGTATTTCAACGCGTTTCTCTGCGGCGGCATTCTCTGCGCCATCGGCCAGGTTCTGGTGGACAAGACCCGTCTGACCCCTGCCCGCATCCTCACCGGCTATGTGGTAGCAGGTGTCCTTCTCAGCGCTCTGGGGCTTTATGAACCTCTGGTAGAATGGGCCGGAGCCGGAGCCACCGTGCCCCTCACCGGCTTTGGCCACACCCTGGCCAAAGGCGTCCGCACTGCCGTGGCGGAGAAGGGCTGGCTGGGCATTCTCACCGGCGGGCTGGGTGCCACAGCAGGCGGCATTACCGCCGCAGTGGTCTTTGCCGTCCTGACAGCTCTGATCTTTTCTCCCAAGGAAAAGCGCTGAGTGGCGTAGCGCCGCCAGATCCGTGCATTGTCTGGTGGCAATCGTGACCCGGTTGCTCAGTGGCGGCCGCTTGGAAGCAGGCGGATGGTGTCCCTTTTTGCATGCAAAAGACCCCGGGATTCCCCGGGGTCTCATTCTGTGGAAAAAGCCTGTCTTATGCCGGGCTCTTTGTCGTTCCCAGCGATCAGGGCAAAAAATCCGGCCCGAAGCTGTCCGGCAGCAGGTCCGGCAGTGTGTAGGTCCGTTCTTCCCCGGCGGCGTTGAGGCAGATGACCTCGAGATCCGGGGCAAATTCCCGCAGTACCTGGCGGCAGACCCCGCAAGGGGTACAAAACTGGGTGCTGCGCCCCGCAATGGCAATGCGCCGAAAGCGGCGATGTCCCTCGCTGACGGCCTTAGCTACAGCGGTCCGTTCCGCACAAATGCCGGGGGAGTAAGCCGCATTTTCCACGTTACAGCCAGTATATACCGTGCCATCGTCACACTCCAGTGCCGCTCCCACCGGAAAGTGGGAATAGGGGCAGTAGGCCTTGTCCAGCATGGCAGTTGCAGCCGCCTTCAATGCCTCTCGTTCCATGTGGCCTCCTTTTCACTCCATCCACCGGACAGGCCGCTCTGGACGGACCTTCAGGTCGATGATCTTTTCAGTGTCGTAGAAAGGGGCATACCAGCACACGACCTTCTTCGTCCCGCGCAGGGTAGTGCCGTCAGGATGGAGGCGATCACAGATCACAGCGCAGACATCTCTCTTGATAAAACTGAAGCTGTTGATTCCCACGGAGCAGAAGATGCGGAAGCCTCCCTCGCTCTGCAAATACCGGAATACCGGGCCCGTATTCTGCCAGTCATTTCCGTCAGGCCGCTCGCCATGGGGATAGAAGATCACGTTGGTGGGCCCCACCAGAGACCCAACCTCATCGGCCCAGCGGCGGGTGTCCGCCTGAATGGTCTCCATGGGCAGCGTGCCCAGCCGGATGTGGCCCCAGGTGTGGCTGCCGAAGGTCCAGCCAGTGCGCTTTAATTCCGCGATGATGGGCTTCACCGCCTCCCGCTCAAGCTGGCGGTTGGTCTCCTGCTCTTGCGTCCAGTGCTTTGTGTCGGTCTGGGTGCGATAGCCCAAAATTCCGGCGTAACCGGTAAGACTCAGGCAGCCTTTGGCTCCAAAAGGTGAGAAGTCCGGGTGCTCCTCCACAAACTTATCCAGAATGGGAATGGCGTCCAGATCCCGGCTCACCACCTCCTGGCCCTGTGGGTCCATGCCCCACGACCAGATCTTTCCATCGTCTCCCAGAATCAGCTTGTAGGAAAAGCCGTTTTCCAGCATATAGGGATAATAGTTGGTGTCGTCAAAAGAGAGGATCAGGGGCTTTTTCCCCTCTGGGATGTACAGGGTATTCCGCACCATATGGGGCTCTCCGTCCTGACCGGTGGTTTCTCTCCACACATCGGCAATATCCACCAGGATGAACCCCCGGTCATAGACACTCTGCAAAATAGCCCGGTACTCGTCTGCCGTGACCATAAAGTCGTCGATGCCGTCTGCGGCAGCGTCGCCGTCAAAGGCCTGCTCCGGATAGGCCACCACCGGATGGAAAAAGAGATGTTCCACCACGCCGTCCCACGGGACGTAGGCAACGCCGTCCACCGCTCCGCCTTCCGGGGCCACGGTAGGGTCCAGGACGGTATAGGACTCCTGCCTCGGCTCTTGAACAATCGGTTCTTCCTGCTCCTGCTGGTGGGCCGGTATCTGGGTTTCCGTCTGTCCGCAGCCGGTCAGCATACACAAAAACAGCAGTGCCGCCAAGAATCTGAGCATCACGCATCGTTCCTTTCTCACAGCTTTTGATGAGGCTAGTATAGCAGATTCCCATGGGGATAGATAGAGGAAAGTCCGGAATTTCAATGGAAATTGACCGGTTTTCCCCACTGCTGAACAAGCAAGAAAACGGGGTCTTTTGCCTGGTCAGCTTGCTTACACAGTTTTTTCAAAGTAAAGAAACTGCTCGTCCTCTCCGTTCTCCCTCATAAAGGACGAGAGCATCTTTCGGGATGATTCATTTTCGTGGAAACACTTAGCCACCACCCGATCCAGGTGGACTGCATAGAGGGCCCAATCCGCCACAGCCTGCGCAGCCTCTGTGCCATAGCCGTTCCCGGCATAGGCGCTGTCAATGCGGCAGCCCACCTCCGCACCGCCCCGGAAATCGAAGTGGTACAAAATGATCTCTCCGATAAATCTTCCATCCAGGCGAATGGCAAAGTTTACGGCGGTGCGAGCGGCAAAGTCATGCTGTGCCACCTCAAAGAAACTTCGCTCCTCCACAGGCTTTCCCAAACCCGCGGCATCATCATAGCCCCACCATCGGTTCCGCTCCCGGTCCAGCACCAGGGCATTATAGGCAGGGATGTCCTCCTCCCGCAGTGCCGTCAGCGTCAACCGCTCTGTCTCCAAATCCGGAATTGCATCAAATCGGCCCAACAGCTCATTTCTGGCCTCAAAGCTGTACTTGGAAGCCAGACGGTCCGGGCCGTACTGCAGTTTGGAGGTTCGCAGGCCCCGATCCGCAGCATCGTCCTCCCGGTTGATCCATGGGATTCCAACCCCGAAGTGACGGGCAAAGGTCTGAACCATCATCTGATAGGACCCGGCATAGGAGTAAAGGGCCTTTTCCACATGGATAATCAGCTCATTGCCGCACTGCTCCCCCAGGGACAGTGCCACAATCTTCTCCCCGTCGAACACGGCACCGGCCTTTACCCAGGGCAAGTCCACCATACTCATCATCTTTCTCGCCCGCTCCAGTTCCTGGATCGCTTTTCCGCTCTTGCGGCCAGCAAACTCCGCCTCGTAGTTCACCCAGAACTGCTCGATGGCGTCCCGATCCGCTCCTGTCAGTGGGCGAAAGAAGGCCTCAGGCCAGTTGGCTTTAAACTTGTTCAGGTGGTTGCGCACCCCGGAGTAGTGCCGCCCTGCAAAGCTCTGCAGGGCCTCTGTACGATAGAGATAATCCCGCCAAGTCCGCACGTTCCCCACCAGAGCATAGGGATAGCGGGTCAGCAGCTTTGTCGCCTTCTTCTCCGGCACCACGGACACCACCAGCGGGATCTCCGTCTCCATGCAGTACCGCTCGATGGCTTCCAGCGCCTTGTCCTCGTCGCCGTCCGGACCGGGAACCGGGTAGTCAAACACCACTTGACCATCAATCTCGTTCCGCACCACCAGACAGCCTGCTGCCTCCGTCCACTCCGGGTGCAAAATCTTCTTCCACATCAGCTTGGTACCCGCGGAGTACTCGCACAGCTCATAGTCACAGTGTTCATAATACCGGCGCAGGGTCTCCGCACACTCCCTGTTCACAGGTTCAAATTTCATCCGGGTGGCCTCCTTTTCTTCTCACTTTCAAAAAATCGACGCCCCCGCATGGAGGGCGCATATTCTTCCAGAATTCAGTATATCCCTAAAATGGGATATGTGCTGTCACATATGCAACAGTTTACAAAAACGCTCCCGGCCAGCAGGTGGCCGGGAGCATTGGGCTTAGTTCATCTGACGGCGGCGGGACAGGTTCATTGTGCCGTCCTGCATAGCGTTCAGGGAATCCAGGCTCTTGCCGGTACCCAGGGCGACACAGGAGACTGCGTCGTCCGCGATCTCGGTGTGGATGCCGGTACGGGCCTCCACCAGCTGATCAAAGCCGGCCACCAGGCTGCCGCCGCCGGTCATGGTAATGCCGTTGGTGGAAATATCGGCTACCAGCTCGGGGGGCGTACGCTCCAGGACGGAGTGAATCGCCTCCATGATACGCTCTACAGGTTCCTCAAAGGCATCCATCATCTCCGTGGAGCTGACGGTCACTACCTTGGGCAGGCCCGTGAGCAGGCAGCGTCCCTTGACGTCCATGGTCTCCTCTTCCTCCTTGGGGAAGACACAGCCGATCTGCTTCTTCATTTCCTCGGCAGTCCGCTCGCCTACCAGCAGGTTGTGCTTGCGGCGCATATACTTCACCACAGCCTCGTTGAGCTGGTCGCCAGCGATCTTGATGGAGGCAGACTCCACCACGCCGGACAGGGAGATAACGGCAATGTCGGCAGTACCGCCGCCGATATCAACCACCATATGACCGTCGGGCTTGGCTATGTCAATGCCGGCGCCGATGGCAGCAGCCACAGGCTCCTCAATCAGATAGACTTTTCTGGCACCGGCCTGGATGCCGGCGTCGATGACGGCACGCTCCTCGACCTCGGTGATACCGGAGGGAACGCAGATAATGACCCGGGGCTTGAAGAAGGACACGCCAGCCACCTTGTGGATGAACTCACGGAGCATCCGCTCGGTCATGTCGTAGTCGGAGATCACGCCTTCACGCAGGGGGCGGATGGCCACAATGTTGCCGGGGGTACGCCCCAGCATGGCCTGCGCATCCGTGCCCACCTTGAGCAGCTTGCCGGTGTTCTTATCCAGCGCCACCACAGAGGGCTCGTTGAGCACGATACCCTTTCCCTTCACATATACCAGAACCGAAGCGGTACCCAAATCGATACCAATATCCTTTGCCATGGACATACTCAGACACCTCATAGTCTTTCTATCGTAATCGCCGTAAACGGCACACTCGCAAAATTTTACTTTTAATATTATACTGACTGTTTTCTGCGATTGCAAGCCATTTTTGTGAAGAATCAGCGGTGATTTGTCCTTTTTTCCTGTGTATTTCCACCACAGGCGGCCATGTGCTCCTCCCTCTCACGGGTTTTCGCCACCGTGACCGCCGTCACGTCCGCTGCACCGGCTTCCATCAGAATTCTGGCACACTCCTCCAGAGTGGCACCGGTGGTGCAAACATCGTCTACCAGAAGAATACGGCTTCCCAGAATTCTGTCCGTGTTTACTGGATCGTAGACACCCAACACATTGGCCCGGCGGGCTGCCGGGTCCCGAATGCCGGACTGAGGTGGGTTGTCCATCACCTTGCGCAGCATGGCCACCGGCTCCGTCTCCCAGAGGCGGCAGGCACGTGCAGCCAACAGCTGTGCCTGGTCGAAGCCACGCTGACGCAGCCGCTTTCTGCCCACCGGCACCCAGGTGACACAGTCAAAGTCCCCGGCACAATACGAGGCGGCGCACTCCGCCAGCAGGGCCCCCAGGGTGTCTGCCACCCAGCTGCCCTCTCGGAACTTCAGCCGCAGCAGCGCCTGTCTGGCTCCCTCCTCATACCAGAGGGGGGCGGCACAGCGCAGCTCATGTGGCAGGAGGGGTTCCTGGATTTTCCCAGTCTCCACCCAAGGCAGCCGGCGCTTGCAGGCATCGCAAAAGCCACTCTCCCATGGCAGCAGCACCTTCATGCAGGCGCAGCAGCGGCGTGGATAGAACAGCTCCCGCACCGTCATGCCCGCTTCTCCCCTGCATGGGTCAGCCGCCACCGCAGCCCCGAATAGCGCCGCTGCTGGCGGTCATTGGCTGCCATGGCAGCCAGGGTCCGTTCATCCCCTACCGTCACCATCAGCTCCCGGGCCCGGGTCAGGGCGGTGTAGAGCACCCCCCGCACCATCAGGGACTTGGCCGCAGGCATGGCCGAAAGTACCACGGCCCGGTACTCGCTGCCCTGTGCCTTGTGGACGGTCTGGGCATAGGCCAGATCGATCTCACTGAGCATCTCCACGCTGTAGGTGGCTACCCGGCCGTCAAAATCCAGCGCCAGCAGCTCTCCGGAGGGGTCTATTTGCAGGATCTTTCCCACGTCGCCGTTGAACATTCCGGTACCCACGGTGCCGTCCGTCTTTTCCCACACAACGTCATAGTCGTTCCGGGTCTGCATAATCCGATCCCCCTCCCGAAAGATCCGATCCCCCCAGATGATCTCCCGCTTGTCCTTCATTTTGGGATTCAGCGCCGCCTGCAAGCAGCGATTCAGGTTGATGGTCCCGGTGGGGCCTTTACGGGTGGGGGTCAACACCTGAATCTGATCGGCAGGAATGTGCATCCGGTCCGGGAGCCGTGTCTTGCACAGCTCCACCACCGTGTCCACCGCCCGCTGGGGGTCCTGCCGCCGCAGGAAAAAGAAGTCCCCCTGGTCATTCACCAAACGGGGCGCCTCGCCGCCGTTGACAGCATGAGCGTTGCGGATAATGGCAGACTCCGATGCCTGCCGGAACACCTCCCGCAAAAAGACGGTCTCCACCTTCCCCGAACGGATCAGATCGGAAAACACGTTTCCTGCCCCCACTGAGGGCAGTTGGTCCGCGTCACCCACCAGAACCAACCGGGTTCCCGGCCGCAGAGATCGGAGCAGGGCGGAAAACAGCATAAGGTCCACCATACTCATTTCATCCACGATTACCGCGTCCGCCTCCAACGGCTCTTTCTCCGTCTTGGTAAATGTCACCTGATGGGCGCTCTCGTTCCAGGTCATGCCCAGCAGGCGGTGAATGGTCTGCGCCTCCATGCCCGTCAGCTCGCTCATTCGCTTGGCGGCGCGTCCGGTGGGGGCCGCCAGTACGATGTCCATGCCCATTTTCCGAAACAGCGCCACGATGCCACGGACGGTGGTGGTCTTTCCGGTACCGGGGCCTCCGGTGAGAATCAGCACGCCGGTATGGGCGGCCAGCTCTACCGCCTGCCGCTGCTGGGGTGCGTAGGTGATGCCCTGCTCTTCCTCGATCTCCCGGACCACCCGGTCCGCCTGGTGCAAATCCTCGGAAGTGCTCTCCAGCAGGGAGCAGAGCCGAGCGGTGGCAGAGGCTTCTGCGTCGAAGAGCCGCCGCAGATAGCAGGCCCGAACCCTGGCCACTGTCTGCTCCACCACGATGCCCCGTTCCAAGAGCTCAGACAGGGCCGCCTCCAACAGCTCCGTGTCACAGTCCAGCAGCTGGGCCGTGGCCCCAATCAGCTTCTCATGGGGCAAAAAGACATGCCCATTGTGCTCGTTGAAGTTCAGCTCAAAGGTCAGTGCGGCCTGAAGCCGCTGCCCGCAGGCAGCGTCAAAGCCCATGCTCATGGCAATCTCATCGGTGACGGAAAACTCCACCCCACAGCTGTCCATACTCAGCAGATAGGGGTTTTCCTCCACCTTTTGCAGGGCCGCATCTCCGTAGGTCTGGCGCAGCTGCATCGCCAGTACCTGGGGCAGCTGATACTGGGCCAGAAAAGCCATCAGCCGCCGCATCCCCATGTGTTGGCGGAAGCTGCTGGACAGCTCCCGCGCCTTCTTCATGGTCATACCCTTGATGCACTGCAGCCGCTCCGGTTCTGCCTCAATCACGCTGAGCGCCTCCGCACCGAATCGGTCCACAATCCGCTGGGCGGTAGCAGGCCCCACTCCCTTGCAGATGCCGGAGGAGAGATAGGTGACAATGTCCTCCTCGTTATCCGGCAGAGACCGCTCCAGTTCCAGTGCGTGAAGCTGTTCGCCGTGCTGGGGATGGATCTCCCAGTCGCCGGAGACCACCAGGTGCTCCCCCGGGGCCACGCAGGGGATCACCCCCACAACCGTCACCACCTCGCCCTCCTCCGTCAGCAGGCGCAGCACTGTATAGCCGTTTTCGGCATTTTGAAAAATAATGCTGTGTACGGTTCCCTCGCAGGTGGTCATCTCCATGATATGTTCCTCTTTTTCTCTATTCTCTCTCCGCTTGCCGTTTCTCCGTCAGGCAGACGGCTAGCGTGTCTCCATCCGCCAGGAGGACATCCTCCTCCCGCTGGGCCAGATACCGGGCCAGCAGGAGCGCATCCCGATCCAGGCCGCAGTCCAGCAGCACAATGGTTGCCTCCGGCACCTGATGCCTGAGACGCCGCAGCGTCCGCACATCCGCCTCCAGAGCCGGTGCCGCACCCTTGAGTGGCAGCACCAGCGCCAGCTCCGCCGGGCCGGGCCGGCGCATAAGTCCCGCCACCAGCCAGACCAGGGACACCAGCCCCACAGAGGCCAAAAAAGCCAGGACGCCGTCTTGCAGTAGTTCCATACAACTCACCTCAGGCCATTGTATGCATCTTCTCAAAACGGCGGTCCTCATCACACGAATCTCAAGGAAGCAGTGGCGGAACACCTCCGTTCCACCGCATCCGTGCAGGGACAAGTACCTTCCCCCTGCGGGGATATTCGCATGGTGTGGTTTTCTTCAAAAGTCAATCAGTTCTCTCTGGTAATCCCCAGAGCAGTGAGGATTTCCTCCTCCCGCCCCCGCATCCGGGCCTTCTGAGGGCCGTCATCCATGTGGTCGTAGCCCAGCAGGTGCAAAATGGAATGGACCGCTAGGTAGGCCATCTCCCGCTCCGTGCTGTGGCCGAACTCCTCCGCCTGGGCCCGCGCCCGCTCCAGGGAGAGAACCATGTCTCCCAGCGGAGTGAGGCCTGTAGCGGGGTCCGCGTCTTTGTCGTCCACCGGCGGCTCGCCGGGCATATAGTCAAACATGGGGAAGCTCAGCACATCAGTGGGGCGGTCTACCTCCCGCATATCCAGGTTAATCTGATGAATTCCATTGTCATCCGTCAGGAGAACATCCACCTCGCAGGGGGTCTTGACGCCCTCGTCGTCCAGCACAGCAGGGATCACCCGCTGCAGCAGCTCCTCGATCTTGCCGGTGTCTTCCTCCAGCTCCGAGGAGACCAAAATCTGATGCTTGTATGCCAACTTACTTGCCGCCCTTCTTCGCTCTGCGTTTTTCGTCCTCTTCATAGGCCTCCACGATTCGCTGGACCATGACGTGACGCACCACGTCCTCGTTGCCCAGCTCGCAGATGCCAATGCCGTCCACGTTTTTTAAAACCCGCATCGCCTCTTTCAGGCCAGAGAACTTGCCGTCGGGCAAGTCAATCTGGGTCACGTCTCCGGTGATGACGATTTTGGAGCCGAAGCCCAGGCGGGTCAGAAACATTTTCATTTGCTCCCTGGAGGTGTTCTGCGCCTCATCCAGAATGATGAAGCTATCATCCAGGGTTCGGCCTCTCATGTAGGCCAGCGGGGCCACCTCAATGCTGCCCCGCTCCATATATTTCTGATAGGTCTCTGCGCCCAGCATATCGAAGAGGGCGTCGTAAAGGGGCCGCAGGTACGGGTCCACTTTGCTTTGCAGGTCGCCGGGCAGGAAGCCCAGCCGCTCCCCGGCCTCCACTGCCGGACGGGTCAGGATGATGCGGTTGACCTGCTTGTCCCGGAATGCCTGAACCGCTGCCGCCACAGCAAGATAGGTCTTGCCGGTGCCGGCAGGCCCCACGCCGATAGTGATGGTGTTGCGCAGCACCGAGCTGATATAATTCTTCTGACCGATGGTCTTTGGCTTTACCGGACGGCCCTTGGCAGAGATGCAAAGCACATCTGCCGTCAGCTCAGAGATGCGCTCCTCCTTGCCGCTGCGGACCAGACCGATGACATAGCGTACCTCCTGCTCCCCGATGTGTTCGCCCCGGGCAGCCAAGGACAGCATGGCCCGGATGGCCCGGGCCGCAAGGTCCACGTTTTCCTCGTCGCCCTCAGCCCGCAGCTCCCCCTCCCGGTTCACCACGGTGACGGAGAACTCCTGCTCCAAAAGCCGGATGTTCTCATCAAAGGACCCGAAAATATTTACTGCCTCTTCCAGTCGGTCAATACTGATTCTCTGTTCCAATGTTTGCTTCACTCCTGCGTTTTCGGGCGTTTCCGTCCGTATTCTGATCTATTCCGTATCCACTAACGGCTCCTGTCGGTACAGGGGCACCCGCTCTCCGATCTCCTCCCGGCACTCCGCCGTCAGCGTCACAGTCAGGGTATCTCCCTGGGTCCTGGACGTCACCAGTGTGGACCGGACAGATCCGTAAGGCGTCACAATGCTGTTGAGATACGTTTCCAGCACCCCACCCAACTGCTTTTCCAGCGCCTCCTGGGCCCAGACAGCAGACTCCCGCTCATAGGGGCGGTAGATTTCCGTCACCCAGGTCACCGGCAGTGGAATCCCAAACAGGGACCAGGGATGCCTGTGGACTATTTTATCACAGTTTGCCCCCATTCGGCTACTGTTTGAAAAGAAATTTACCCGCTGTGTGCCAATCACCAGCGCACAGCGGCGGCGTTCCGCCCCGGTATAGCGCCTGGTCTGCGCCGTCAGGGGGGCAGAGGCCGTCAGCGTGTACCAGGTCCGGGCGGTGACACTGCCCCGCCCCGCCAGGACACGGGCCCCCACGGTGTCTGTATCCTCTACACCGGAGATCAGCAGATCCCCTGTCTCCACCGTATCCCCTGCCGCTACCGCCGCTGGTCCGTCCCCGGCGCTTACATCCAGAACGAGCCCCGGCCGCCGCGCAATCACATTGGAAGGCGTCCGCCGATCCACAATCTCCGGCCAGTCCTGTCGCTCCCGGACCTCCACATAGGCCCGGCAGCCGGACACATTCACCTGTATCCACACCAGCTCCGGCAGATCCAGCAGAACATGATTTCGGATGTCTGCCCCGTCCAGTACCATACCGAACACGCCACGCTGCACGCCGCAGTGGTCCAGCGCCCGCAGGATCTTCTCGTCCGGCACCGTATGGTTGCCGGTGATCGTGAAGTCCCAGATGAAAAAGGACCCCAGCAGCAGCGCTCCTCCGCACACCACTCCTGCCACAGCCAGGGTGGGCCTTGCCAGGAGACGGCCCAGTGTATAGGGTGCCCCCTCCTCCCGCTCCACAGTCAGGGAGCACTCCAGCTTCTCTGCCGCCTGTCGGAGGCGTTGGAAGTCCACCCGGCGCATCCGGCAGGTAAAGGCCACGGGAGACTCCCAGCGCAGATCCCAAAAGCTCAGCTCGTGGGCACCACAGAGATTCAGCACCCGCTCAGGAAAGGCGCTCTCCACCCGGATACGCACCTGGCCCCGCAGCCGATTCACCAGTCCTGTCAGCATTCCCTCACCGCACCCATTCCGCTGCCCGGATGGTTCCGCCAATCCGAACCGCTCCCGCCGTCATGGCCAGCAGCGTCAAGTGTTCCCCCGTTACACGCAGGATGCCGCCGGGGGTATTGACATCAATACAGTCCTGCTGATAGGACAGGATTCCGCTGTGGTGCTCCAGATACAGCTGACGGTTTCCGATCATTTCCAGATGGGGCAGCCCCGCCACCACGTCCCCTGGCAGGTCAAAAAGCTCCGCCACTGTATCCAGCACGCCGCTGTTTCGATTCCGTTCCATGGTCTCACCTCCCCACAACCCTATGCGCTCCCGCCCGGAAACTTGCCTGCGGCATGTATGGAGCGAACCGCACATAGGCTGTAGCGGTGATTGCATGAAACAACATTTCGGATTCTTTTCTACCCTGCCCTTCTGCGGGCTTCTGATCTGGCTGCTGGCGGACAGCGGTGCCGTCCGCGCTGCCGCCGGAGCGGCTCTGCGCCTGTGCGGCACTTCGGTGGTACCGGCCCTGCTGCCCTTCCTCATCGTCTCGGACCTTCTGATCTCCCTGGGCTTCGGGCAGCAGCTAGCCGCACTCTTCGCGCCGTTGATGGCCCTTTTCGGCCTTCCCGGCTGTGCCGCCTCAGCCCTGGTGCTTGGTTTGGTGGGCGGTTACCCCATCGGTGCGCGAACTGCCGCCGCCCTCCATCAGCAGGGGCGGCTGACCCGCTCCGAGACAGACCGCCTGCTGACCTTTTGCAGCAACTCCAATCCCGTGTTCCTCATCGGCGTCCTGGGACAGGGGGTGTTCAGCAGTACCCGCACAGGAGTCTATCTGTGGCTCATCCACCTTTCTGCCGCTCTGCTGACGGGCCTTTTGCTGTGCCACCATATTTCGGATCGGCGGGAGCTTCCGCCCACTCCGCCTGTCAATCTGTCCATGACTGGCGCACTTACCGCTGCCCTCTCCCACGGCTGCGGAGCCATTCTTTCCATCTGTACCTGTGTCATCTTTTTCTACGTACTGCTGACTCCCATCCGGGCCATGACAGGGCGGCTGCCAGACGTTCTCATCGGTCTGACGGAACTCTTTTCCCTGACCCCCCGGCTCCGGTCGGACCGATTCTCTCTGGTTCTCGCTGCCGGCTGCACCGGCTTCGGCGGGGTCTCTGTGCTGGTTCAGACGGCCGCCGTTTTGGAAGAATCCGGTCTTTCCGCCCGCCCATGCATCCGCGGGAAAGCCGTTCAAGGTCTCCTGTCCGCCCTGCTTGCCTTGGCCCTCTCTCCCTGGATTTTGGCTTGAAAAATCCCCTCTGCTGTCATTTTATCACAACAGAGGGGATTTATTTTATCATAATATACAGTTTGGAGTCGTTTTTAGCATGCCAGCGCCTGAGCAGTCCTGAGAGCCAGCGTAATCATCTTGCCAAAGGAAGTCTGCCGTTCTTCGGCGGTCATGTGGGTATCATCGGTCAGGCGGTCAGAGATGGTCAGCATCGCCAGAGCGTGCTTGCCCGCCTCAGCGGCATTGCAGTAGAGAGCTGCCGTCTCCATCTCCACAGCCAGCACGCCCATAGCGCCCCAGTCCAGATTGGTACCGGATTTTTCATAGAAGGCATCCGAGGAAAGCACACTGCCCACCGGCGGCTCTACCCCATCTTTCCGGGCAGCGGCCACGGCTGTCTCCAACAGGTGAAAGTCCGCAATGGGCGCATATGTCCCTGGCAGGCAATACTGTCTGGCGTAGTTGGAGTCGGTGCAGGCAGCTTGGGCCAGCACCACATCTCCCAGCTGCAAATCGGGGTGGATGGCTCCGGCGCTGCCAATGCGGATGATGTTCTCTACACCATAGAAGTGGAACAGCTCATAGGAGTAGATGCCCATGGATGGCATGCCCATACCGGAGGCCATGACGGACACGGGTATGCCCTGCCAGGTGCCGGTCCAACCCTGGATGCCCCGGACATTGTTCACCAGCACCGCTCCCTCCAGGTACTGCTCTGCAATCAGCTTGGCGCGCAGAGGGTCACCGGGCATCAAAACGGTTTTTGCGAAGGCGCCGTTTGCCGCCTCATTGTGCGGAGTTCCCATCTCATTCCTCCATGGCCTTGACGGCCTTCACAATGCGGCTGGTACCCAGGCGGGAGGCTCCCAGCGCAATGAAATCTCTGGCGTCCTGCAAATCGGCAATGCCGCCCGCCGCCTTAATCTTGACGTTGGGACCGACATGGCTGGCCATGAGGGCCACATCCTCTCGGGTAGCTCCTCCGCCGCCAAAGCCGGTAGATGTCTTGATGTAATCGGCACCGGACGCAGTGACGATCTCACACATTTTGACCTTCTCCGCATTGGTGAGGAAGCAGGTCTCGATAATGACCTTCAGCAGCTTTCCGCCGCAGGCCTCCTTCACTGCACGGATCTCCTGGAGAATCTCATCCCAGCGGCTGTCCTTCACCCAGCCCACATTGATGACCATATCCACCTCATCAGCGCCATTTTGCACGGCGTCTGCCGCCATGAAGCACTTGGCTGCCGTAGTATCGTAGCCGTTGGGGAAGCCAATCACTGTACAGATCGGCAGCTTTCCAGCCACGTACTCTGCCGCCTCCCTCACATAGCTGGCGGGAATGCACACGCTGGCGCAGCCGTATTTCATGCCGTCATCGCAGACAGCCCGAATTTCCGCCCAGGTCGCAGTCTGGGCCAGCAGCGTGTGGTCACACTTCCTCAAAATTTCCTTGATTTCCATAAAAGCCCCTTTCTTTCTGATGAATCAACTGATGATAAGCCCCGCTGTGCATGCACCGCCTGAGATCAGCAAGCCATGGATGCAGTGCCTTCTGTTTGCGCTTCGTGCATTACTTTTGATGCAAAATGAACTGCTCCAGCTCATCGGCAGACCGGACTACCGCCACCGCTCCAGCCGCCTCCAGCTCACCGGGGGCAGCATAACCAAACAGCTCCACGCCCACGCAGTCAATTCCGCAGGCCTTGGCACCCAGCACGTCAAATTTACGGTCACCCACCATGAGCACCTGGCTCAGGTTGTTCCCCGGCACGCCCAGACGGCGCAGAGCCTCCCGGATAACGTCCTTTTTCTCCCAGTCTCCCACCGGGGGACTACCCACAATGGCATGGAGAGAGGGCGTATAGCCAAACTTCTCGCAGATAGGGATACACATTTCTTCCGGCTTAGAGGAGGCCAGGGCCTGAATATACCCCTGTTCCTTCAGCCGTGCGCACAGCTCTGGCATCCCCGGTGCCGCCGCGTTTTCAAACTTTCCAATGGGTGCATAGCGCTCTCGGAACAACAAAATGCCCTGACGGGCCTCCTCAGGTGTAAAGCCGCAGAACTCCGCAAAGGAATCCTGAAGCGGAGGTCCGATAAATTTAATCAATACGCTTTCATCCGGCTCCGGCTTGTCCATTTTCTCAAACGCATAGCGGAGGCAGTTCAGGATGCCCTCCTTGGAGTCGGTCAGCGTGCCGTCCAGATCATACAGAATATACCGATACATTGCACGCTCCTCCTTTTCGTAAAAATCGATTCTTTGATGATACAACGTGATTTTACCATGCCCGCCCGCCAACCGCAAGGAAAACCGGAAGAGCTAGCAGTTTTCCCAAAAATGAAGAAGGAGCCAAAAATTGGCTCCTTCCCAGAGCGTCGAACAATCCGACTGTGCGTCAAGCGCAAGCCGGGTTTCGTTCGTAAATGGGCTGCATATGAGAAATAGCAAGATGCGCTATACTGCGTCCATTTCCATCCAGCCAGTTTTTGAGGTTCATGGCATCAAATTGAAGCTTTAGCCAATTTGTAGTGTGGGCTAAGCCTCGGGATCGTGTATAATGTATGGCGTGTTTTTCTTTGGTACCCGCAAAGCCCCGTTCAATGGTTTCATTACGTCGCCGGTACAGCTCCTTGTGCTTCGGTGTGTAGCGGGCATTCTCATGCGAAAATCTGCAGATCACTTTCATATTCCCGGTAACCTTCTGGGTTTGCAGTGCTATCGTGCACCCCCTGATACTCGGGCAAATCACGCAGTCATAGTGCTCATCATGAACGTATTTCCACCACTCACCCCAGCCCTTCATCGTCCTGGGGGCGCTTATATACTGTGGAAAGGACTGGGCCGTCATCAAAAGTCCTTTTGCAGATATATGGCGTTTTGTACGCAGCACCCGCCACCGCTTGTACAAACACTATCAAATAATTCTGTACTAGAATGAATTCTCTAAGTTTTCAAGCACCGTATTGTAAATCTTGCCTTTCCACCTGCCGTACAGGTAAAGAGCGTCATGTCCCAATCTCCGCCTTCCATCTGCTCAATGGCGGTACCAGGCAATTCCTCAAAGTTGGACACCCTGTATGAAAACCGGTTTCCACTCTCATCTGTAAAAAAAAGCTCCGCTCCAATCTCTAATTTTTTTAATGCTGTAAAGTGCCTCTTATAGTTATGTCCTGCAATGATTAGATTATCCAGGTAAGCGGACCCTTTGTATCGGCAGGGAGCCAATTTTAAATTGCTGTTACTCCATTGACTAATGATGGGCAGGGACAAGTCTAGAGAAGGGATCTCCAGTACACCGATATACGCTACCCCATCTATCTCAGTGGTAGGCATCTCGATGGCCGGATCTAATAAATAGGCTGGAAGTTCGTTATCCTGAGAAAGTTCTGGGATAGTCTGAATATCTTTCTGTATTTCCAGTTCCTTAAGCGCGTGTTCGGCAGCTGCCCCCCCTCGATTTGCCTCATATCTATTATAAAGACTGAGCGAGAGGGCTGCTGCCAGAAGCAACAACCCTCCCCAAATACATAATTTACGCTTCATGCTTTCCACGGTATTTCTTTTTTTGAAGTATGCCAAATAGAAGCAGCGCAATGCCTGCGGCGCTCAGCAGCCAAACGGGCCACCAGAGCTGCCCTGTCTGAGGCAGGCTCGGCTGAGCTGGGTCAGCAGGGGTATCAGGGCCGACGGGTCTGTCAGGATCGACAGGCTTATCAGCATCAACGGGTTTGTCAGGATCGATGGGCCTGTCAGGATCGACGGGTTTGTCAGGATCGATGGGCCTGTCAGGATCGACGGGTCTGTCAGGATCGACGGGCCTGTCAGGATCGACGGGCCTGTCAGGATCGATGGGCCTGTCAGGATCGACGGGCCTGTCAGGATCCACGGGCCTGTCAGGATCGACAGGTCCCACTGTACCAAGGGTATCATCATTTGTAATCGTCCAGATGTTGCCATGCTTGGACACGGTTGAAACAAATCCCTCCGGGACATTGATCTCGGCAATCGACCAGCTATATTGCGCATCCAGACGGTTCCAGAAATGCTTCCATTGATTCCCCTCGTTGAGATCCACAGTTTCATACTGCTGCCCATCACGGAGCAGCTTCACCTGGATGGAATCAGTGGCCTTGCCGCCGTCATCCAGCAGCCAGATTTTTTGTACCGTCAGGCTGGTGTAGCGGTTGCCGCCGCCACTGCCGTCACCGGAGGTATTCCTTTTGGTGTTGGTGATGGTGAAGCCGGTCTGCGCATCCCCTATGATCTGTGTAGTATATCCGGGAACAGTCGCCTCGGAGACTGAATAATGATAGGCCTGGCCATTTTTGTCCACCGTGGGCAGGTCCGCAAAGGTGTATTGCCAGCCACCCTCCGCAGCCAGCTCTACGGTATCCACAACCGTTCCATTGCTCAGCAGATTCACAGTCACAACGTCTGGACGGCTGCTTTCACGGTCACCCGACCAAACCTTAGTGATCTGAACCGAGGTCGCGGAGTCTCTTCCGATTACGATGCCACCGTTGGCACCGATACCGCCGCCTTTATCCGCCTTATTGCCGGAGATGATGAGATCTGCGCTGTCCCCCGCCACAAGCTTGACACCTTCCGACAGCGGGACAGCCTTTAGCGCAAGGCAGTTTTTATAGTTGGTCACAGTCACCGGATCGGTGTCAGCACCTTCCATGCCATAGC
>JAHHSA010000010.1 GCA_020025475.1 Oscillibacter sp. | reverse complement strand
CTCCGGGGGAACCCGCTGAGGGCGAGGAACCTGAGGCTGAGAAGCCCGCCGAGAAACCCGCCGAGAAGCCCGCCGAGAAGCCTGCCGAGAAGCCTGCCGAGAAGCCCGCTCAGAAGCCTGCTGAGAAGCCCGCCAATCAGACGGTGGATCTGAGTGCCTTTGCCACCACCTTGACCAGCAATGAGGACTGGCCCGCTTTGATGGCAGCGGACGCCGAGGTGCAGAATGCTCTCTATGCAGGTATGGCAGATATTGCCGCCAAGCAGAAGGTGGTGTACACCACGATGATGTCCGCTGCTGTAGGCGAAGTGGCCCTGGTGGAAGTGGAGAACAGCGACGACGTCCAGAAGGTGAAGGAGCTGTTCCAGGCCCGCATCGCCTATCAGGTGGGGGATGAGGAGAACCACGGCGGCGCATGGTATCCCGACAGCATTGATGGCTGGAAGAACAACTCCCGCATCGTCTCCAACGGCAACTATGTAATGCTGGTTGTGGGTGACGCCTGCGACACGGCTGTGGCGTCTTTCAATGCCCTGTTTGCCTGATTGGGCATACAGTCCATCTGACACCTATCATCGCTGAAAATCCCCCTGGGACGGTACGTAGTGTACCACCCCAGGGGGATTGTTTCGATGGCGGTGTTTCTATCCGATGCAGGAAGACCCGGATCAGATTTTGAGGAGGGTATAGTCCCGTGTGCCGAGACCCAGTTTTTCCGCATGCTCCAGACATACCCTCCAGTCAGTGTCAGGATGGATGGCACTGAGCAGATCGGAGTCACAGGAGCAGTCTCTGTTATCATAGAGAACGGAATTTGCGGCAGGCGTCTGGGCGATGACGGCATCGGCACAGGCCTGGTCCAGTGCTACCGGGTCGAAGGAGGCAAACATGCCCACGTCCGGTGCGATGGGGGCGTCGTTTTCTCCGTGGCAGTCACAGTTGGGAGAGAGGTCCCGCACCAGAGACACGTGGAAGCAGGGACGACCGTCCACAACTGCCTTGGTATATTCAGCAATTTTCTTGTTCAGAATCTCCGGAGCGGAGTCATCCCGGGAGCAGATGGCGTCCTTGGGGCAGATGGCAAGACAGCGGGCGCAGCCCACACACTTTTCCAGATTGATGCTGGCTTTCCCGTTTTCGATCCGGGGAGCATCGTGGGCACAGATCCGGGCGCAGGCGCCACAGCCGATGCACCGTTTCTCCTTCACAAAGGGCTTGCCGGAGCTGTGCATCTCCATTTTGCCGCCACGGGAGCCGCAGCCCATGCCGATGTTTTTCAGCGCGCCGCCAATGCCTGCCTGCTCATGGCCCTTGAAATGGGTCAGGGAAACAAAGACGTCAGCGTCCATGATGGCCCGGCCGATCTTGGCGCTTTTCACATATTCGCCGCCCTCCACAGGGACCTCCACCTCGTCATTGCCCTTGAGGCCATCACCGATGAGAATGTGGCAGCCGGTGGAGAAGGGAGAAAAGCCGTTTTCATAGGCGGACTGGATGTGATCCAGAGCGTTTTTCCGACCGCCGATATACAGGGTGTTGCAGTCGGTGAGGAAGGGTTTGCCGCCCTGAGCCTTCACCAAATCCACCACCACCTTTGCCCAGTTTGGCCGCAGATAGGCCAGGTTCCCCGGCTCACCGAAGTGGATTTTGATGGCTACATACTTCCCGTCCATGTCGATGTCGCCGAATCCGGCTGTCATCATGAGACGGGCCAACTTCTGAGGAAGATTTTCCCGCCAGCTGGGGGCGCGGAAATCCGCAAAATATACCTTGGATGCTTCTTTTGTCATGTCAGAGTCTCCTTCCCAAAAAGGCAGTCATTGCAGATAGTATACCATAGATCTGGCAAAAGAAAAGCACCTTTGACGGAAAACATGCTACAGGATGCCGTGCTCTGGGAAATATGAAAAATCGGCAGCACCCAAAGAGCGGATGTCGCCGATTTTGAATGGAAACACAGGGTCAGTCGTCCAGATCCACGCAAATGTTCTCTGTGCCGTGCTGATCGAATTCCAGCAGATAGCGGTCAATCCGCTCCAGCAGGTGGGCGTAGTTCTCTGGGGTCAGAGGTTCACCGTCCAAATCCCGGAGGGCCATTTCCTCTGCCAGGATCTCGTAGAAGGCAACATTCTCATAGCTCTCAATAACTTCGTGAATGCCGCCCTCAGCAAAAGCCCGGGATGGGATCGGCTCTCCCTGGCAAAATTCTATCAGCTTGGGCATTTTATGATGGAGACAGTAAGAGAAAATCAAGCTTTCCACCTGATCGTATTCTTTGATGCGGTCTGACTCGCGGGTAGAGTTTATCACCCAGTTTCCAATATAGACAAGATCCAACAGATAGCGGAACTGCTGTTCCGTCAATTCAATGTTCATGGGCAGTCACCTCCCGGCATACGTGATACGCGACTATTATATCAGAGCACCCTCCAAATTTCCACACACAAAATGCCGGAAATCGGGTAAAATCTGTATTGCGGCAACACATCTTATATAGTATAATATATAAATCTATGTGCATTTGTTACTCATCCACCCCTTTTTCCGGCGGTGTGATGGCAGAAGGAGATCGGTGAGATATGGATAAACGGCCAATCGGCGTCTTTGACTCAGGCCTTGGCGGCCTGACGGCGGTACGGGCCCTGCGGCAGATTCTGCCGGAGGAGAACCTGATCTATTTTGGAGATACGGCCCGGGTGCCCTACGGGGGACGGACACGGGAGACCCTGCTGCAATATGCCAAACAGGACGTGCGCTTCCTCCGATCCTTTGACCTGAAGGCCATTCTTGTGGCCTGTGGGACACTCTCTACCACCATCCTGCCGGACTTGCAGGCGGAAAATAATCTGCCTGTGATTGGTGTGGTGGAACCCACCTGCCGACGGGCTTTTGAAAAGAGCAGAAACAAGAAAATCGGAATTATCGCCACCCAGGCATCCATTCGCTCCGGTGCCTACGAGAAGGCCCTGCATTGGATGGACCCTGCGGTGAAGACCATAGCAAAGTCTTGCCCTCTGTTTGTCCCTCTGGTGGAGAATGGCCGGATTCACCGGGGCGATACGGTGACCGAGACCGTGGCGCGGGAGTATCTGGAACCGATGCTGTGTGAGGGAATTGACACGCTGATTCTGGGATGTACCCACTACCCAATGCTCACGGACATTCTGGCGGAGGTCTGCGGCGATGGCGTCTCCCTGGTCTCCGCCGGTGAGGAGGGTGCCTGTGAGCTGAAGCGAATTCTGACGGAGAGTGGTTCCCGCACAGCTCACGATCTGGTAGGCAGTCCGGCATTTTACGTCAGTGACCGGCCAGAGGATTTTGCACAGATCGGCTCTGGGTTTCTGGGCGAGGACATGCAAGGCAGCGTCAGGAGGATCGACATTGAGCAGTATTGAAAACATTCCCATCATTTTGTACGTCAAGGGAGAGCAGTATTTTGACGGCATTGACCCCGACGGCACCGAGTTGGTGACCGAGGGTATCATGTCCCTGACGGGAAACGGAATGCTGCTGTCCTATGAGGAGAGCGAGCTGACCGGTATGGAGGGGACGACCACCACCTTTGAAATCAACGAAAAGCGAGTGATCCTGCGCCGCAGCGGCACCACCAACTCCCAGATGGTTTTTGAAGAAGGAACACAGCATACCTCCCTCTATGAGACGCCTTTTGGCGAGCTGACCGTGGACATTCAGACCAGTCATCTGCGCCACAATCTCAGTGAGCGGGGCGGTGTGATGGAGATCCGCTATTCCATTGCGGTGGAACATGCCGTCACCGGGCGGAATTGCTTCAAGATCCGGGTAAAGCCCAAACATAATTAATTACGGAACAAAACGAAAGAGGTAGTTACGATGATTCATATGATCCAGAACGCAAAAGACCAGGCCGCAGCGCTGGCAATGGCCGCCTATAAGGCCGCAGTGGCTGACGGCACGCTCCCTGAGGCAGAGGTCAAAACCGCTCCTGTGGAGATCCCGAAGGATACCGCCAACGGCGATTTTACCACCACCTTCGCACTGGCTGCTTCCAAGGCTCTGCGTCAGCCTCCCCGCAACATAGCCCAGACCCTGCTGGACCACATGCAGATGGAGGGGAGCTACTTTGCTTCCGCTGAGATTGCGGGCCCCGGCTTCCTGAACTTCCGCCTCAACGACAGCTGGTATCAGGGGGTTATGGCGGCTGTAGAGGAAGAGGGAGACCAATACGGCACTGCAGACACCTACAAGGGCCAGAAGATCATGGTGGAGTTCGTTTCTGCCAACCCCACCGGCCCCATGCACATGGGCAACGCCCGCGGCGGCGTGCTGGGTGACACCCTGGCAGCAGTGCTTGCTGCCTGCGGCGCTGATGTGACCCGTGAGTTTTACGTCAATGACGCCGGTCACCAGATCGACAAGTTCGCCCACTCCATCGAGGCCCGCTACCTCCAGATCATCCAGGGAGAGGACGCGGTTCCCTTCCCTGAGGACGGCTATCAGGGCGGCGACATCAAGGACCTGGCCCAGGCCTACTACGATGCACACGGCGAGGAGCTGCTCAACGTTCCGGCAGAGGAGCGTCAGGAGAAGCTGGCCCAGTTCGGCCTCAGTGTGAATCTGCCCAAGATGAAGACCGATCTGCAGCGCTACAAGATCAACTATGACAACTGGTTCTATGAGTCCACACTCCATGAGAGCGGCTATGTGGCCGAGACGGTGGACATGCTGACGGAGCGTGGCTGGACCTATGAGAAGGAAGGCGCCCTCTGGCTAAAGACCGCCGACATCATGCGGGAGAACCTGCGAAAGGCCGGCAAGAAGGAGAAGGACATTGAGAAACTGGAGCTCAAGGACGACGTGCTGCGCCGCGCCAACGGCTTCTACACCTACTTCGCCGCCGATATCGCCTACCACCGCAACAAGTTTGCCGTCCGCGGCTTTGACAAGGTCATCAACGTCTGGGGCGCTGACCACCACGGCCATGTGGCCCGCCTGAAGGGCGCTCTGGATGCCCTGGGTCTCAACGGCAGCGAGAAGCTGGATATTGTGCTGATGCAGCTGGTGAAGCTGCTGCGTGACGGCGAGCTGGTCCGCATGAGCAAGCGTACCGGCAAGGCCATCTCCCTGAGCGACCTGCTGGACGAGATCCCCGTGGATGCCGCCCGCTGGTTCTTTAATGCCAAGCCCGACACCCAGATGGACTTTGATCTGGGCCTGGCTGTCCGGGAGGACTCCGAGAATCCGATTTACTACGTGGAGTACGCTCATGCCAGAATCTGCACCCTGCTGTCCACCCTGGCTGCCGAGGGTGTGGCGGTGCCCGCCCAGGCTGACGTGGATATGAGCAAGCTGACTGACGAGACCGAGCTGGCCCTGATTAAGGAGCTGGCCCAGTTCTGCGAGGAGGTCAAGCTGTCCGCCCGCAACTATGACCCCAGCCACATCAACCGCTATCTGCAGGAGCTGGCTGGCTGCTTCCACCGCTTCTACAACGCCTGCCGCATCAAGGGCGAGGAGCCCGCTGTCCAGGCTGCCCGTCTGAAGCTGGCCGACGACACCCGCATCGTGCTGAAGAACGGCCTGCGTCTCATCGGCGTGGATGCCCCCGAAAAGATGTAAGAACGTTCGTCTCTGCGAGCGTATAGAAAAAGTCCTTCCTGTGTGGGAAGGACTTTTTTCTTGATAGGGGGGGCAGCCGCTTATTTATGTTTTCCTGCGGCTGGGCAGGAAGAGAGCCAGCAAACCGCCAATGAGGCCAGCAGTCAACAGCCAGAACAGCCACCGCAGGTGCTCTGTCTCCAGAAAGGCCCGGAAGCCCTGCTTGATGGTGACACCGTCCGGACTACAGATGCTGTAGTCTCCACGGGTCCCCCAGATGCCCAGAATCACAAGTCCCAGCATACAGGCAGCGGTGAGCACGGCACCGGCGATGGTGCGGCCGGTAGTCTTTTCGTGACCGGATGGGGCTGCGGACGGAGTGGATGCAGCAGAGGATACGGGCGACCCCGCGTCGTCTGCCTGGGGACGGAGCAGGTAGTCGGTGGTCACACCGAAAAGATCACTCAGCCGCAGTACGTTCTCTGTGTCGGGCAGCACCGTGTCGGACTCCCACTTGGAGAGCGCCTGCCGGGACACGCCGATCCGGGCTGCCAGCTCTTCCTGGGTCCAGTTTCGGCTCCTGCGGAGCTGTTGACATTTTTCACCAAAGGTCATATGGGACACCTCCCTGAATGGATGCTCTCAGTGTAGCAGACCCTGCCCGGCCTGTCCAGAAAATCGACCCGCCGCCATGTCAATTCTGGGTAACATTCCGGAAATTCTGCTTTCCATGGGCCAATTTTGCCCCGAATTTCAGCCGGTGCCCATTGTTGTCCCACGGAGCCGGGGGAGAATGACGGCAGGGGTGGAAGTGGCCAGACTGTGTGGACCTGCGTCTGGGGGGCGGCATAAAATCAGCCGAAACGGCATAAACTGGAACTGCGGCGTTTGCCGCAGTTTTTTGTTTACTTGGAGGGCGACCATGGAAAAGCGACTCTTTTGGTGGGAAGTGGGCACTGCAGTGATTGCGGCGGTGGGGGGAAGTCTGCTTCACTTCTTCTATGACTGGAGTGGTCAGTCGGCCCTGGCGGGGGCGTTCTCCGCCGTCAACGAGTCGGTGTGGGAACATATGAAGCTGCTGTTCGTACCCTTATTTGTGGAATTCTTCCTACACTCTCACTTCCTGGGACGCATCTACCCCAACCTGCCGGCGGCCCGTGCCCTGGGGACTGTGGCGGGCCTTGTCTGGATTCCCATGGGATTTTATACCTATACCGGCATCTTTGGCGTTCATGCCCTGTGGGCAGACATCCTGTTGTTCTGGTCCGCAGCGGCTCTGGCGGCTGCTGTGGAGTTTCATATTCTGCGCCGGAGCCGCTTTTCCGCTCTCTGGCAGCAGGTGGCGGGGCTGCTGGCCCTCTGGGCGCTGGCGTTCCTCTTTGTGTGGTGCACCTTCCGCCCGCCCCATTTGAACTTATGGCGGGACAGCGTTACCGGTGGATTTGGCCTGTAGGTCTGCATGCTGCGGTCTTGGGCTGAAAAAGGGAGGCTTGAAGCTTTTACAAAATGGACGGGGTACTTTTTTAGAAAATCAACAAAAATAAAGAAGATTTTCCTGGGAAATTGCACTAAAAAGTCTGCGTTTCTGGTTACACCTGCGGGAATTCCAGCAGACCATCTTACTTTTGCAAGAGAGAATAAACAAACTTGCAAAATGCAGATAAAAAAATAATAAAATACTTGAAATATGAAGGAACTTATAGTATACTATGCAAAGTAAAGAAAACATGCGCAAAGGACACTATAAGAAAAGAGGACATACAAGATGAAAAAGTTTGTTTCTTTGATGCTTGCATCACTGATGATGGTCTCCGTGCTGGCTGGCTGCGGCGGCGCCACTAAGGAGCTGAAGTTTACCACCGGCGGTACTACCGGCACCTACTACGGCTTCGGCACGGTTCTGGCTGGCCAGATCAACAAGTCCACCGAGTCCACTGTCACCGCTGTTGAGGGCAAGGGTTCCAAGGGCAACGTGGTTCTGATGGACATGGGTGACGCGCAGCTGGGCTTCGTCCAGTCTGACGTTATGAGCTATGCTTATGACGGTACCAACCTGTTTGCTGAGGAGGGCAAGATCGACAACTTCTCCACCCTGGCTGCCCTGTACATGGAGCAGGTTCAGATCGTCACCTGCAACCCTGACATCAAGACTGTTGAGGACCTGCGGGGCAAGAACGTCTCTGTAGGCGAGGGCGGTTCCGGTGTGTATTTCAACGCTGTGGACGTTTTGAGCGCTTACGGCATGGATGTGGAGAAGGACATCAATGCCAAATTCCTGGGCTTCAGCGACAGCGCTGACGCTCTGAAGGACGGCAAGATTGACGCCGCTTTCCTGACCGCTGGTGCCCCCACCGTGGCTGTGACCGAGCTGGCTGCCGGCAAGGAGACCTACCTGGTCAGCATGGACCAGGAGCACATTGACGCGCTCATTGCCCAGTCCCCCTACTATACTGCCTACACCATTCCCGCTGACGTCTATGACCTGGCCGAGGACGTGCACACTGTGGCTGTGGGTGCCGTAGTGGTGGCACGCGACGACATCAGCGATGAGGACGCCTACAACGTGGTTGCCGGTATCTTCGATCACGCGGACGAGATTGCTCAGGCACACGACAAGGGCAAGGAGCTGGATCTGGAGTTTGCTGCTTCCGTCACCTCCGTTCCTTACCATCCCGGCGCTGCCAAGTACTTCTCTGAGCACGGCCATGACGTGCCTGTGAAGGAGTAATCCGGGACACTCATACGCGCAACCGATGTGGCTGCGGCGGAGTTCCGCCGCAGTCACATTTCAGAAATACGCGAAACGGATGAGACTGCACCACAGTGCGGGATGCTGCGTCATGCGTTTCGCGGGAGAACGAATGAAAGGGAAACAAAAAAGATGAGCTTCTTGAAAAAGCGGGCTGCGGTAGAGCCCGAGATTACCACCGGCACAGAGCAGGATGTCTCCGAAGTGATGAAAAAATACGACCGGGAGTCCAACACCCGTGTCTGGGAGGGCACTCCCCGGACAGTTATCCGGCTGCTGATGGCCTTCTTCTCTGTGTTCAGTATTTACACCACCCTGTGTGTGACCACACAGCTGGAAGTGCGCCTGAGCATTTTTCTTGGCAGCATCCTGGTGATGGGGTACCTGAACTTCCCCATGTTCAAGCATCATGTCCGGCCCAACACCATGCCCTGGTATGATGTTGTGCTGATGGTTCTGGGTTCCGGCTCCTTCTTCTATTTTGCCGCCAATGCGGACCGGCTGATTAAGATGGACTATGCTGTCATGAAGGACCCCATGCTGATGGTTCTGGGCGCTGTGGGACTTCTGGTGCTGGTGGAGCTGTGCCGCCGCAGCGTGGGAATTCCTATCCTCTGCGTGGTGGGTGCCCTGCTGGTCTACACCTTTACCCAGATTCGGCCCGAGCGGATCATTTATGAATTGTTTTACACCACCAAGGGTGTGATGAACACTCCCATTAACGTCTGCGCCAAGTACATTGTGGTGTTTATCATCTTTGGCGCGTTCCTGGAGCGCACCGGAATTTCCAGATTCTTTATCAATCTGGCTAACTCCGTGGCCGGCGCCTCTGCCGGCGGCCCGGCTAAGGTAGCTGTCATTTCCTCCGCCCTGTGCGGCATGGTGTCCGGCTCCTCCGTGGGCAACACCGTCACCACCGGGTCCGTCACCATTCCCATGATGAAGGAGACCGGCTACAGAGCTGAGTTTGCTGGTGCTGTGGAGGCCGCTGCCTCTACCGGCGGCCAGATCATGCCCCCCATCATGGGTGCTGCTGCCTTCCTGATGGCAGAGTATATGGGGGTCAGCTACACCACTGTGGCTCTGACTGCCATTCTGCCCGCCGTGCTGTACTTCGCCGGTATCTACATCGCCGTCCATCTGGAAGCCAAGAAACTGGGCCTGAAGGGGATTCCCAGAGAACAGCTGCCTAAGTTCAGCCAGCTGATGAAGCGCATCTACCTGCTGGCACCTCTGGTGGTGCTGGTGGTGCTGGTGTCCACCAACTACAAGACCATGCAGTCCTCCGCTGCCTTAGCCATTGCTGTGGCCATCATCGTGGGCCTGCTGAATCCGGATGAGCGCCTGAACTTCACCAAGGTCATCGACGCTCTGGAAGCCGGTGCCAAGGGCACCATTACCGTGGCTGTGGCCTGTGCCATGGCTGGTATTGTGGCCGGCTGCATCACTTCTACCGGTCTTGCTTCCAAGCTGATCACCGCCATTGTCTCCGTCTCCGGCGGCCATATGATTGTGGCGCTGGTGCTGACCATGATCTGCTGCATCATCCTGGGCATGGGCGTGCCCACCACTGCCAACTACTGCATTATGGCGGCTACCTGCGCACCGATCCTCACCGATCCCGCCATTGGCGTAACCCTGATGGCAGCGCACTTCTTTGTGTTCTATTTCGGCATCGTGGCCGATATTACGCCTCCCGTGGCGCTGGCTGCCTATGCAGGCTCCGCCATTGCCAAAGCAGATCCCATGAAGACCGGCGTCAATGCCACCAAGCTGGCCATCGCCGCTTTCATCGTGCCCTATATTTTTGCCATGAATCCCCAGATGCTGCTGGTGGATGTGGACAGCACCTTCCAGGTGGTTCAGATTGTCATCAGCTCTCTGTTGGGGCTGTTCGGCGTGGCTGCTGCCCTCAACGGCTTCCTGTATCGCCATATTCCCATGCTGCTGCGCCTGGTGCTGGCCGGTGCCGGCCTTGCCATGATGATCCCCGGTGCGCTCACCGATGTGATGGGGCTGGTGATCATGGGTGCCATCATCCTCTTCCAGCGCGCTTCCGCCAAGAGCTTGGGCGAGGAGCTGTCCGCCGAAGCCGACAACTAAAAGAGGCTCTGCAAAGTCAGTCTGTGCCATGGCACAGACTGACTTTTTGCGTGCGTCGAGAATTGAAAGGTTTTTTTATTCATTTCTGAAACTTTTCAGGACATAACAGCGTCTCATGAAAAGAGGGGAATTTCCCCCTGAAACTGTAACTGTTTTGTTGTTGATTTACCCCACAAACTGTACTAGCATAACTGATACAGTGAAAACGTATGTAAAGGAGTAGCCGATATGTCTGAAGTCATGGAGCGTAAAGACCTCACTATGGATGAGGTGCCGGAAGTTTCCACCGCAGTTTCGGCGGAACAGACGGATCAAAGGGCGGGCCTCACCCACAAGTGGAAAGGCATGCCCCGGAAGAAACGTCGGAAGATCATCCGCTGGATTGTCATTGTTCTGATTCTGGCTCTGCTGGGCTTTGGCGTCTACAAACTGTTTGGCGGCAAAGGCGGAAAGGGAGAAGAGCAGGTTATCACGGACACGGTGCAGTACGGCTCTATCACCTCTAAGGTGGAGGGCAGCGGTATGACCCGTGCCAAGGAAAACGCAGCCATTACCATCACTACCCCTGGCACCATGACAGAGGTTCTGGTGACCGAAGGACAGCAGGTGACAGCAGGGGATCCCCTGTTCGTTGTGGACAGCCCGGAGGCTGTGAAGGCTGTGGAGAAGGCTCGCCAGGATGTGGAAGGCATTCAGAAACAGATTTCTGCCCTGCAAAAGAACATGGCAGGGCTCCATCTCGCCCCCAGTTATCCCGGCAAGCTGATGAACGTCAAGACCCTGAATCCCGGCGATGTGATCTCTGCCGGTACGCCGCTGGCAGACCTCAACGACGATACCCGCCTGCGGCTGGAACAGTATTACAGCTACGCTTATGAGGGGGATCTGTATGCGGGCCAGGAGGTCCAGGTCAGTATTCCCAGTATGATGAGTGCGCTTACCGGCAAGGTGGAGAAGGTCAACATGGTCAGCCGCATCACACCTGAGGGCAGCAAGCTGTTCTCTGTCACCATTCTGGTGAATAATGAGGGTGCCCTCACCGCCGGTATGACGGCTTCTGCCACTGTGACGGTAAACGGCGAGACGGTCTATCCCTACGAGCCCGGTCAGCTGGAATACTACCGTACCGGACAGCTGGTGGCGCTGGTGGGCGGCACCGTCATTTCCAGCAAGCTGGTCAACTACCTCCATGTGGAGCCAGGCCAGGTGCTGGTGAACATCGACGGCGAGGACAGTGAAGCTGAGATGTATGGCTTGCAGGAACGGCTGGAGGCAGCCCAGCAGGAGCTGGATAAGGCACAGAAGAATCTGAATAACTGCCGCGCTACAGCCCCCATTTCCGGCACCGTCATCGGCCTCACCACCACGGCCGGTTCCGAAATCGATACCCAGGCCCCCATCTGTACCATCTCCGATACCTCCACCGTCCTCATCAACGCCGATGTGGATGAGCGAAATGTCAGCCTGGTCAAGGCGGGCAATGCAGTGGATCTGAATCAGTGGGATCACACAGCCAGCGGCGTCGTGGAGAGCGTGAGCCTGTCCAGCACTGTCAATAACGGTGTGGCTCGCTATCCCATCGTGATCTCTGCGGATAACCCGGACGGTACTCTGCAGGTCAACAGCTACATCTCCTACTCTTTGATTGCCAGCGAAAATGACAACTGCCTGGTGCTGCCTCTGCAGTGCGTCCGCACGGTGTCACTGGAAGACGGAACTCCTGCCAGTGTTGTGTATGTGAAGGGCGAAAAGCCTGCCAACGCTCTGGAGGGCATTATGGCCGATGAACAGATCCCAGAGGGCTTCTGGCCGGTCCAGGTGGAAATCGGCATCCAGGATACCTTCAACGTGGAAATAAAGTCCGGCGTCGAGGAGGGAATGGAGGTCTTTACCCAGATTCAGACCACGGAAGTCTGGGGGTAAGATCTATGGCAAAGTTGGTAGAACTGCGGAACGTTTATAAGATCTACGGCGAAGGCCTTGAGAGTGAGGTCCGCGCCCTGGACGGCGTGTCGTTGACCATTGAGCGGGGAGATTTTACGGCCATTGTGGGCCAGTCTGGCTCCGGTAAGTCCACCATGATGAACGTGCTGGGCTGTCTGGACATTCCCACCCGGGGCGACTACTTCCTGGATGGTGTGGATGTGCGGGAGTTGACGGATAAGGAACTCTCCCGCATCCGCAACAAACAAATTGGGTTCATATTCCAGCAGTACAATCTGATTCCCAGCCTAACGGTGCGGGAAAATGTGGAGCTGCCTCTGATCTACAAGGGGGTCAGCGCCGATGACCGGTATGACCTGGCGATGGAGGCATTGGAACGAGTGGGGTTGAAGGACCGTGTGAAGCATCGGCCCGCCCAGATGTCCGGCGGTCAGCAGCAGCGCGTGGCCATTGCCAGGGCCATCGCCACAAAGCCCCCCATTATCATGGCGGATGAGCCCACCGGCGCGCTGGACTCTCACACCGGGCACGATGTGCTGAAATTTTTGCAGCAGCTGAACCGGGAGGGCACCTCCGTCATTCTCATTACGCACGATAACGGCATTGCCGCAACTGCACCGCGGGTTGTGCGGCTGCAGGACGGCAAGATCGTGGAAGATTACCGACAGGAGGTGGAGTGGCTGTGAATATTCGGCAGGCATTTAAAATGGCCTGGAAGTCCATCTGGGGCAAAAAAGGCCGCTCTGCGCTGACCATCCTGGGCATCTTCATCGGCATTGCCGCTGTGATGACCATTGTCTCTGTCATGGAGGGGATGCAGGCAAAGTCCATGGAGCAGTTCGAAGCCATGGGCAGCAACCGTGTCAATGTCAGAGTGGACAGCTGGGTGTATGACGATCAGGGAAACAATATCGGCAAGGACTATTTCCCCGATCTCTATGATTATTGTACGCAAATGAAGGATGTGGTGCTGGGGGTCACCCCAAAGGGGGAGTGCAGTGCCACTGTCACCTACGGCACCAAGTCCAGCGATACGATGCAGCCACAGTACAATGAGAACGGTCAAGTTTCCTCTGGCAGCTATCCGCCCAGGCTGTTCTATGGCAGTGACCAGTTTAGCATCTGCGAGAACCTGACCCTCAAGGCCGGACGGGATCTGACGATGCTGGATATCAAAAACTATAACCAGGTCTGTGTCATCAATGAATATGCAGCCAAGCTCTTTTTCGGAGGCGTGGACCCGGTGGGGCAGATCCTCAAGTTCAATGGAAATGAGTTCCGTGTGGTGGGCGTATATGCCAACCGGCTGGATGCCAACAGCCAGGAAGCTATGTGGAGCGATAACATGATTGTGCTGCCCTACAGCACCAGACGGCTGCTGGGCGGCCAGATGTCTACAGAGTATGTGGTGAAAGTGGCCGATGCAAAAGCGATGCCGGAAGTGATCTCTCGGATCGGAGGCTTTTTGCGGGGCATTGTGGATTCCAGCACGGGCAGCGTGAGTGTTTTCTCTGAGAGTCAATGGGCCGAGAGCAGCAACGAGTATCTGCGGATGGTGGGCCTGGTTCTGGGCGGTATCGCCGCCATCTCTCTGCTGGTCGGCGGCATCGGCATCATGAACATCATGCTGGTCACTGTCACTGAGCGCACCCGAGAGATCGGCATTCGCCGGGCCATCGGTGCCCAGCGCGGCAGCATCATCTCCCAGTTCCTGATTGAAGCGGCCATGCTCTGTGGCATTGGCGGCATCGTGGGCATCCTGTTTGGCACCATTGGCAGTGTGTTTCTCAGCACGCTGCTGGTCAAAATGACCATCTATCCATCTCCCATTGTGGCGGCGGGGGCTTTCGGCCTGTCTGTGGCCCTGGGCGTCATCTTCGGCAGCTACCCGGCTGTCAAGGCATCCAAATTGCAGCCTGTGGAAGCTCTGCGGGCGGAATAAGAAGGAGAGCAACATGAAAAAACGACTGTTGAGTCTGCTGCTTGCTGTCTGCACGGTGCTGTCTCTTGTGACGGCTCCTGCGGCAGCAGCGGGTACGGCAAAATATTCGGATGTGACGGATTCCGCCACATCCACCACGGCGGAGTCTCTGCGCCTCATGGGTGTCATGGACGGCTACACCGACGGAACCTTCCGGCCCCAGGCACAGCTGAACCGGGCCCAGTTCTGCAAAATGGCAACTTACGCCATGAACCGACAGGGCCAGCTTGGCCTTTATCGCACCGTGACGGTCTTCCCGGACGTGAAGCCCTCTTACTGGGCTTCTGCCTACATCAATCTGTGCGCCAGAACCAGCGTAAATGGCGGTAACACCGCAGGCGCAGAGGGAGAGGGCTCCGGTGTGGCCCAGGCGGTCATTGCCGGCTTCCCCGACGGCAGGTTCCACCCGGAGCGGCCTGTGACCATGGGGCAGGCTGTCACCATCCTGCTGCGGATTCTGGGTTATCAGGACAGCCAGATCGGCGGCGTGTGGCCGGACAGCTTTCTGGCAACTGCCAAGCAGGCCGGCCTTCTGAAGGGCTTGACGACCGTGGGCAATGCCCCCCTGACCCGTGGCCAGGCGGCAAAGCTCTTCGTCAACCTGCTGGAGGCAAAGACCCCCGGCGGCACGACCCTCTACACCCTCAGTGAAGAGACGGAGCTGTCCACTGTGGACGGCGGCGCAGGTGTGATGAAGACCCTGGACGGCAAAACCTATTCCATGGCAAATCCTGTGTCTGAGACCACACTGACAGGAATGAAAGGCCGTGTGGTCCTCAGCGGTGACATCGCACTGACCTTCCTGCCTGTATTCGGCAATAACACTGGCAGTGCTGCAGGCGCTATTGTGGTCTATGAGGACGGCTCCTCTGCCGGTTTCGAGTCTCTGGCTGGCAACAGCGGCTACCGAATCTACAAGAACGGTACGCCCGCTACCACTTCCGATCTGCGGAAGTATGACGTGGCAACCTACTATCCCGCCACCAACTCCATTATTGTTACGGATAGCCGTGTGACGGCCTATTACGAGTCCTGCGAGCCCAACCCCAACGCACCCACCAAGATCCAGGTATTTGGCGGCACGGAGTTCTACGTGCTTCCCACGGCAGCAGACTCCATGCGCGAACTGCGGCCCGGCGATATGATTGTCCTGCTGCTGACGGCAGACGGTCGTGTGGCCTCTGCCGTGAAGAGTGAGAGCGGTGCTCCCAGAGGCAATGCCATCGGCCTGGTGACACCGGAGGGCAATGTGGAGCTGCTATGCGGCAATACCACCATTTCTCTCAATGTGAAGGCAGAGGAGGCCATGTTTGGCAAGGTGGTTCGTGTCAGCGCCACCAGTAAGGATAAGGTGGACCTGAGCGAAGCCAGGGGCGGAAAGATCGGCACGCTCAACATTGCTGATAAGACCCTGGGCCGCATCAAGCTGGCGGACGGTGTGGTCATCTTCGAGGAGGGCAGGCAGGTGAGCCTGAATCACCTGAACCGCAGTGAGATCCCCGCAGATCAGATCCGCTTTGCACGCACCAACTGGGCCAATGAGGTGGATCTCGTTGTCATCGACCGAACCACTGACGAGCGCTATGGACGCGTGTTCTGGGATGTTGAACGGATTCCTGCTGTCGAGGAAGGCAGCGAGGATGAACTTATCGAGAAGATCGGTGTGGAGTATGACAACGGCCAGCGCACGGAGGCCTTCAAGATGAAGTACAACGTGGCAAGCGGCGACTTCGTTGCCTACAAGCTGAACCGGGGCGGTACCGGCTTCTCCCAGATGATCAAGCTGGCCCAGCTCAAGAGCATCTCCTGGAACTCCTGGATTGGCAATGACACTGTCAATGCCGGCGGCCGGAACTATGAGGTTCCTGCCAATGTCCAGTGCTACAACGCTGGCAGCAAGGAGTGGATCACTCTGGAACAGGCCAAGGCGTATGCCGACACCGCAAACCTCTATGTGAAGGACGGCGTGGTCCGTATCGTCGAGGTCAAATAAAAGGGGTTCATTGCCATCTCTCAGCAGGGAGCACCGCATTGGCGGTGCTCCCTGTCTGCTTCCTGAGAGCAGTCACCGCACGGGGCTGCCCTGCATAAACATGGGAGGAAGGAGGGATTATGATGCCTGTTATCTATCTCAGCCCGTCTACCCAGGAATGGAACCCCTATATCACAGGCAGCGGGTCAGAGGAACAGAACATGAACATCCTGGCGGATCGACTGGAGATTTACCTCCGGGCCAACGCTATCCGCTGGCAACGCAACCGACCGGATATGACAGCCGGGTCCTCGGCTCGCCAGGCCAATCAAAGCTACTATGATTTGTATCTGGCGCTACACTCCAACGCGTCCGGGGAGGGACAGAGCGGGAAAAATCGGGGGATCATTGCCTTTTATTACCCAGGCAGTCAGCAGGGGGAGCGGGCAGCGGAGCTGATCGCCCAGGAACTGCGGAAGATCTACCCTCTGCCCGCCAACGTTACTACTCGATCTACCACCACCCTTGGAGAGATCCGCATAAGCCGCTTTCCGGCAGTGCTGGTAGAGATCGGCTACCACGACAATGTCCAGGACGCGCAGTGGCTGGAAGGCCACTGGGACGACATCGCCCAACAGCTTACCCGTGCCCTGACAAGGTTTTTCGGCCTGCCTTACATCGCCCCCATTCAGCCGGCTAAGGGGTTGGTGCGGGTCAACTGGGGCACCTTGAATCTGCGGAGCTACCCTTCGCCCACAGGCACCATTCTGGCAAACCTGCCCAATGGGGCGGAGGTGACAGTATACGGGGCCTGGGAGGGGTGGTATGTGATACAGTGGGAAGACAAGACAGGGTATGCCGCTGCGGCATACATCGATATCTAGAAATGTGCAGGCTGCGAGAAAGGTCCATCTTTCTCGCAGCCTATCTTGTAGGATTTTTCCAGAGTCAGCCCCACATATTTGACGCTTTCCCTTGACAGTTCCCCGGCAAACGATTAAACTAGATTAGGAATATTATCGGTGGGAAAGGGGATTCCGGCCGATTGTTTCGTAACCCGCATACGAGTAAGTTAAGCGAAGAAATACCAATTATACAGGAGGCAAATTGACATGATCGAAGGCGTCATCGGCGCGGTTGCGCTGATTGTCGGCTGCGTGATCGGCTTCCCTCTTGGTATTCGCTATCGGAAGAACGTCTCCGAAAAGGAAATCTCCAGCGCTGAAGAAGAAGGAAAGCGTATTATCAATGAGGCCATTAAAAGCGCCGAGTCCAAGAAGCGTGAGGCCCTGCTGGAAGCAAAAGAAGAGATTTTGAAAAACCGCAGCGAGTATGAGAAGGAAGTAAAAGAGCGCAGATCTGATCTGCAGCGGCAGGAAAACCGTCTGCAGCAGAAGGAAGAGAATCTGGACCGCAAGACCGAGTCCATTGAGAGGAAAGAAGAGTCCCTGTCTCAAAAGCATATTGCCATTGACAAGGAAAAGGAAGAAATCAGCGTCATCAAGCGCAGCCAGACAGAGATGTTGGAGCGCATTTCCGGCTTCACTGCCGAGGAGGCCAAGCAGTACCTCATCGATCAGGTGGAGTCCGAGGTGACTCACGAGACCGCTCTCAAGATCAAGGAGATCGAGTCCCGTATGAAAGAAGAATGTGACGTCCGTGCCCGTGAGGTAGTGGCTCAGGCCATCCAGCGTTGTGCCGCGGACTCTGTGGCCGAAATGACCGTCAGTGTGGTTCCCCTGCCCAATGACGAGATGAAGGGCCGGATCATTGGCCGTGAGGGCCGAAACATCCGCACCATCGAGACCCTGACCGGTGTGGATCTCATCATCGACGATACCCCGGAGGCTATCACGGTTTCCTGCTTTGAACCTGTGCGCCGCGAGATCGCGCGGCTGGCCCTTGAGAAGCTGATTGCCGACGGCCGCATCCACCCCACCCACATTGAGGAGATGGTGGAGAAGGCCCGCCGGGAGGTGGATGCCACCATTAAGGCAGAGGGCGAGCGCGTGGTGTTTGAGTGCGGTATCCGCAACCTGCACCCGGAGCTGGTGAAGCTGCTGGGCCGCCTGCACTATCGGACCAGCTACGGACAGAATGTGCTGCAGCACTCTGTGGAAGTGAGTCACATCGCCGGTATGATGGCCGCAGAGCTGGGGGCAGATGTCCAGGCCGCCAAGCGTGCCGGTCTGCTGCATGACCTGGGCAAGGCCATTGACCATGAGATGGAGGGGACCCATGTTTCCCTGGGCGTGGAGTTTGCCCGGAAGTACAAGGAGCGGGAGGATATCATCCACGCCATCGAGGCCCACCACAACGATGTGGAGCCGCGGACCGTGGTGGCCTGCCTGGTCCAGGCAGCGGATGCCATTTCCGCCGCCCGTCCCGGTGCCCGCCGGGAGAACCTGGAGAACTACATTAAGCGCCTTGAGCAGCTGGAGACCATTACCGGCACCTATCCCGGCGTGGATAAGGCATACGCCATCCAGGCCGGCCGTGAGGTTCGTGTCATGGTCAAGCCCGAGCAGGTCAGCGAGGACCAGATGGTCATTTTGGCCCGGGATCTGGCTAAGAAAATCGAGGAAGAGATGGAGTATCCCGGTCAGATCAAGGTTCACGTTCTGCGTGAGACCAAGGTCGTTGAATACGCAAAATAAACAGAAAAGGAGCTGCGTGTGCGGCTCCTTTTTTTGCGCAAGCGCTCCCTGGCGAAAAGCGGACAAAGGAAAAAAGGAGGGCTTCCCGATTGGGAAGCTCTCCTTTCAAAATCTGTGGAATCACGCCAGGAAGCCCTTGAGGATGCAGTCCTCGGCCTCTTCCTCTGTGAGACCCAGCGTTTGCAGCTTGAGGATCTGGTCACCGGCGATCTTGCCAATGGCGGCCTCGTGTATCAGCTGTGCCTCGGTGCTGTTTGCTTCGATGGCGGGGATGGATTTGATCTTGGCATCGCCCATGATGATGGAGTCACACTGGACATGGCCAAAACAGGCGTCATTGCCCACCATGCGGGGATAAAAGACCTGGCTGGAGTGGTCCTGTGCAACAGAGCGGGAGATGACCTGCCCGCGGGAGCCCTCACCATCCAGCACAATCTCCATCTCACTCTCAGCCACCTGGTCGCCGTGGGTCAGCAGGTGCTCGGTGACGATAGCCTCTGCACCCTTGCCGCAGACGATCTTGGTATAGCGTTTTGTGGAGTCGATGCCCCGGATTTGGGTGGTGTTCATGGTGATGGTGGCACCCTCGTCCAGATACACGATGGTCTGGGGGTTCATAATGCGCCCTCCGGTGCCGTCGCCGTCACCGTAGTGCTTCTCCGAGTAAGTGACATGGGAGTTCTTGCCCACATGGAAGGTGTGGATGCCGTCGTGGCGGGAATCAGCATCGCCGCAATTGTGGATGCCGCAGCCAGCCACAATGTCTACCTTACAGTTATCACCGATGTAGAAGTCGTTATAGACGACCTCCTCGATACCGGGCTTGGTGATGATGACGGGGATGTGGCAGGTCTCATCCACGGTGTTGTCCTTAATGCGGACCACAATGCCAGGCTGCTCTTCCTTGTTGGTAATCTCAATATTTTCAGTGCTGCTCCGGCCATCGCAGCAGCTGTCCTTGCGGATATTGAATGCGCCGACGGGCTTGCCGATCAGATCCGCAATCTTTTCAAGCAGCTCACGATCTACCTGGTTGTCCATCATTTTTCCGTCACTTCCTTCTTGAGTACGGGACATGCGCCCAAAGTGTCTGCCAGAATCTTAGGCAGAATGTCGCTGGCAGGACCACGATGACGAATCTGACCGTCACCCACCACGATGACCTCGTCGGCCAGGGAGATAATGCGCTCTTGGTGGGAAATGATGATCATGGTGGCGGTGCCGCCGTTGTGGATCTGCTCAAACGTCTCGGTAAGACGGGCAAAGCTCCACAGGTCGATGCCGGCCTCAGGTTCGTCAAAGATCATCATCTCGGAGCCACGGGCCAGGATGGAGGCGATCTCAATTCGCTTAACCTCGCCACCGGAGAGGCTCACGTCCACCTCACGGTCCAGATAATCATTGGCGCACAGGCCCACGCGGGTCAGCAGCTGGCAGCAGCGATCCTTGGACAGCTGCTCTTTGCCGGAAGCCAGAGTCAGCAGATTGCGGACCGTCAGCCCCTTGAAACGGGGGGGCTGCTGGAAGCCGTAGCTGATGCCCAGACGGGCACGCTCGGTGATGCCTAATTCAGTAATATCCTGGCCGTTCCAGATGATCTGGCCGGCGGTCGGCTTCACCAGGCCCATGATGATCTTGGCCAGGGTAGTCTTGCCGCCGCCGTTGGGGCCGGTAAAGACGATCAGCTTGTGATCGTCAATGGTGAGGGAAATATCGTTCAGGATGCCCAGCTCATTGTCTCCCTCTCGGACGACGTAGCTGATATGTTTCAGTTCCAGCATGGTAGGAACCTCCTTCAATGGTGAATATACTCACAGCCTTACTATGATATCAGATTATGCCGAAAAATGCAATGTGATGTTGTCCGATTGCTGCTCTATTTTGCCCGGAATCAGACATTTTCCTCCTCAAGAGGGGGAAAGACGCACAAATTTCAGCTGCATCGCATAGGATGGGGAGAAAGGGAGGGACTTACATGGAACAGAATCACCTCACGAATACCGATTACCGGCAATACGACCGGGTTTGGCAGCGGGTGGCCCCGGATTTGGAACCGTATCCCGGCTGGCAGGCACCGGCAGCATCTACATCCGGCCCTCAGGCTGCTCCGCCAACGGCACCTATGCAGCCCGCACAGTCCTCTGCACCCACCGTACCCGCAGTGCGCATGCAGCCCGCACAGCCTGCTGTGCCTTCAATGCCGGCGATGCCCACGGTACCGGCCGTTCCGGTGACGACTCCGGTGGGGCAGCTGCCCGGTGCGATTCAGGACCCCTGCTGCATGGGCAGCCAGGCAGCAGATATGCTGGGGGTCATTACCGGCTTTGTGGAGGAGGAACTGGTGGACCGCGCCTATTTCCGGGCCCTGTCCCGGCAGGCTCCGGTCTGGGCCAGGCAGACGCTGCGGGAGTTGTCGGAGACCGCAGCTGAGCATGCCAAGCGACTGATGTCTGCCTACTATCTTATCACCGGGCAGTGTTACCGGCCCCAGGGAGTCAGCGGACCGGTGTACATCCAGGGCTGGTGCCAGGCCCTGCGGGAGCGGTACCACACCAAGGCCTGTGACGGCCTGAACTATGCCAGGGCGGCAGATGGTACCACGGACATCTGCCTTCGGGAGATGCTGACAGAACTGAGTCAGGAGTCCTATCAGCAGGCCAGGGTGCTGATGGGGATGCTGCAAAAGACCTTGTGATGGAAAAGGGCGGGGCGCGGCGTTGCGGCGGCCCGCCCTTTTGTGGTATACTGTGATCAGAGAAACTCACAGGAGGAATACCATGTTCAACGGATTTACGGACGCCACGGTGGATTTTATGTGGGGCATTCGCTTCAATAATGAAAAGACCTGGTTTGAGGCCAACAAAGAGACTTACCTGACGGAGTTTTACCGTCCCATGCAGGATCTGGGAGGAGAGCTCTATGACTTCATCCGGGACAAGCGCCCGGATTACAACCTGGTCTGCAAGGTCTCCCGAATCTATCGGGATGCCCGCAGACTCCACGGCCGCGGACCTTATAAGGACAGCCTGTGGGTTTCCGTCCGGGAACCGGCGGATCAGTGGACAGCCAAGCCTACATTCTGGTTTGAACTCTCACCGGATGGCTGGGTCTACGGTCTGGGCTATTATATGCCAAAGCCCCTGACCATGGCCAAGCTCCGCAGTCGAATTGACAGGGATCCAAAGCCCATGGAGGCACTGATGAAGCGGCTGGCAGGGCAGGAGGAGTTCCAGCTGGAGACCATGGACTACAAGAAGCCTCGGAGTGCGGCACCCAACCCACTAGTAGCACCCTGGTATCAGGCCAAGTCCTTCTCCATTTGCCATGAGGACAAGCTGACAGAAGAGCTGTTCAGCCGGCAGATCGTGGAACGCCTGCAAACCGGGTTTGGGTTCCTGCTGCCATTTTATGATTATTTTGTGACCCTGGACGGTGATCGGGATCCCAGAGAGGGGTGAAGATGATCGCACAGGATGAAGTGTTTATGGTGGAGGCACTGGCTATTTTACCGTCATATTTTTTGGGATAGCGAGCAATGAAAAGTCCCCCTTGTGTAGGATGAAAACTACATAAGGGGGACTTTGCGATGTTGGGAATCACAGAAAAAAATATGCGGCTACAACCTCTTTGTCCAATTCTGATGGATCAGGGTTCCTCGGTTGTCCTTTGGGCATAACAATCACCCCATCTGTCTGACAGTCTATCGTACTGCCTGACAGATGGGGGAGAGATCATTCAGCGGTTCACGGCTTTTATATTGATGGAGTGATTACTCCATGGAGACGATATAGTAGTAGACAGGCTGGCCGCCGGAGAGCACTGCGATCTCCGCGTCGGGGCAGCGGCTCTTGAACAAAGCAGCGGCCTCGTTGGCCTGGTCTTCCGTGACATCCTCACCGTAGTACAGGGAGATGAAGGAAGCGTCACGCTCCACAGCGTCGTTTGCCAGTTTTTCCAGCAGAACATTGAGAGAGGCGTCGGTACCAAACAGCTTGCCCTCTTCCAGAGCCAAATAGTCCCCTTCCTTGATGTCGAAGCCATCAAAATCGGAGTTCCGTGCAGCATAGGTGATCTGCGCAGTGGTGACGGTGGCAATGGAATCGGTCATGGCCGTGGCGATATCCTCGGTGCAGTCTGCGTCAAAGTCGACGTTCATCATGGCAGTGATGCCCTGAGGCACGGTCTTGGTGGGGATGACGATGATGTTCTTGTTTTCCACCAGGCCCACGCACTGCTGAGCGGCCATGATGATGTTTCCGTTGTTGGGCAGGACGAACACATTCTCAGCGGGCACCTGGTCGATGCCGGTCAGGATGCTCTCGGTGGAGGGGTTCATGGTCTGACCACCGGACACCACAGCGTCTGCGCCCAGGTCACGGAACACAGCTTCCAGACCAGGGCCTGCACACACGGCCAGGAAGCCATATTTCTTCTCGGGGGCGGCAGGAGCGGCAGGTGCCTTCTCCAGTTCTGCCTCAACTTCGTCCAGATCATCGGTACTCTGAACGTGACGGCCTGCGGCCAAGTCATCGGCCTGAGTTCGCATATTCTCAATCTTGGCCAGCTCCAGAGTGCCGTACTTCTGGGCCTCGGTCAGAGCAGCACCGGGAATGTTGGTGTGGACGTGGACCTTGAAGGCCTCGTCATCCTCGCCAATCACCAGGCTGTCGCCAATGCTGTTGAGATAGTTGCGGAAAGGATCCAGATTCACATTCTCACCGTTCTTGCGAACAATGAACACGGTATCAAAGGCAAAGGTGATTTCCTCGGCAGACATGGCCGTGAAGTCGGCCTTTTCCTCCCCGATGGTGGTGTCCTCCTCCAGTTCGGGCATGGCCTCGCCCCGGAGCTCGGCAAGCATGCCCTCCAGGATCAGCAGGTAGCCCTTGCCGCCGGCATCCACCACGCCGGCTTTTTTCAGCACGGGGTTCATGTCGATGGTGGAGTCCAGGGCTGCGCGGCCCTCCTCAATGGCGGCTTCCAGGATCTTCTCCAGATCCGTCTCACCCTCGGCGGCCAAGTCTACAGCCCGCTTGGAAGCCAGGCGGGATACGGTCAGGACGGTGCCCTCGGCAGGCTTCATCACAGCTTTGTAGGCAGCGGACACACCCTCCTGCATGGCGGCTGCGAAGGCGGCGGCGTCAGCGGTCTGGCAGCCCTTCAGGCCCTTGGAGATGCCGCGGAAGAGCAGGGAGAGAATGACGCCGGAGTTGCCGCGGGCACCGCGCAGCAGGGCAGAGGCAGTGACAGAGGCGGCCTTATCCAAAGAGGGGGGATCGATCTTGCACAGCTCGGTGACGGCTGCGCCGATGGTCATGGACATATTGGTGCCGGTATCGCCGTCGGGGACAGGGAACACGTTCAGGTCATTGATGGACTGTTTTTCTGCAGTGATGGAAGCGGCACCGTGCAGCACCATCTTTTTAAAGAGTATGCCGGTAATTTGTTCGTTCATTCGGAATCCTTTCTCCCCTTTACAGGGTCATGGAGTCGACGCAGACATCCACGGCCTTGACGGTCACGCCGGTGTTCTTGGTCACCACATAGCGCACCTCGTTCATGATGGACTGGCACGCGGCGGGGAGGTTGACGCCGTTTTCCACAATGATGTGGAGTTCAATGGAAATGGAGTTGTCGTCGTGATAAGTGATGCTGACGCCCTTGCTCATGGCCTCACGGCGCAGCAGGTGGACGAGCCCATCGGTCATAGAGCGGAATGCCATGCCCTTGACGCCGAAGCAGTTGGTTGCCGCGATGCCGGTGATATTGGAGAAAACGGCACTGCTGATGGAAATCTCACCCTGTTCAGATTTAAATTGAATCATGAGAACGTCCCTTCTTTCAAAGTAATGACGGAAGAGTGGGGCGAACCGCTCTTCTAAATGCCTATAATTTCAGATTTTCATTATATATGATTTGCAAGTAAAGTACAAGTATAAAAAGAAGGAAGAAATCCACTTGAAAAGAGAGCCTGTTTGCCGTAAAATAAACAAATACCACCCTTTCGCAGGGAACCAAAAGGAGAACACCGCTATGCGCGTCATCACAGGCACGGCCAGAGGCCGCCGACTAAAAGAATTGGAAGGAATGGAGACACGTCCCACCACCGACCGGGTGAAGGAGGGGCTTTTCAGCATTCTTCAGTTCCATATTGAAGGGCGGAGGGTTCTGGATCTCTTTGCGGGCACCGGTCAGCTGGGCATTGAGTGCCTCTCCCGGGGGGCTGCGTCCTGTGTGTTTGTGGAATGCCGGTCTGATGCGGTGAAGCTGATCCGGGAGAATCTGAAGGCCTGTGATCTCTCCGACCGCGCCCAGGTAGTTGCCGGAGATTCCATCAGCTACCTTCAGAGCGTCCGCACCCCCTTTGATCTTATTTTTCTGGACCCACCCTACGCGGCTGGCCTGCTGGAACCCGTTCTGGCCCACATCACAAAATTTGACATTCTCGCCCCCCATGGTATAATTGCGGCGGAACACCCTGCGGACATGACGCTGCCTGCGTTGGCACCGCCCTATCGTCTGCACCGCACGTACCGGTATGGAAAGATCGGCCTTTCCATCTACCACCGGGACGGAAACCAGGAAAACGAGGGATAATCCCATGAAAACAGCCGTATGTTCGGGCAGCTTTGACCCCATTACTCTGGGGCATCTGGATATTATCCGCCGGGCTGCCAACTGCTTTGAAAAAGTATATGTATGCGTCAGCCCCAATGCGGAAAAGCGCAACCAGATGTTCACTCCGGAGCAGAAGCTCCAACTGGTACAGATGGCTGTGGTCGACCTCCCCAATGTGGAGGCGGAGCTGTGGCCCGGCCTGCTGGCAGACTATGCTGCCGAGCGGGACGCTGTCATCGTGCGGGGCGTACGTAATATGACCGACTTTGATGTGGAGGACCAGCTGGCAAGCATCAATGCCGACATTCACCCCGGTCTGGAAACGATGCTGCTGCCAGCCAATGCGGAGCATCGCCATTTCAGTTCTTCTATGATCCGGGAGATGATCCGATTCCATCAGCCGCTGGAAAAATATCTGCCTGCCGCAATCGTGCCTTTGGTGCGGGAGCTGGTGGACAATCAGGGAGGAATTCACAATGGCCAATGATATTAACCGCCTCATCGATATGATCTATGAGCGAATCGATGAAGCGAAATCCCCCGCACTCAAGCCCAACATGAGCATGGTGGAGCGAGACGAGATGCTGGATCTGCTGGATGAGCTGCGGGCTGCCCTGCCTGTGGAGGTCAAACGAGCCCAGGAGCTGCTCTCTGCCCGCGAGCGCTTTGTCACGGAGGCCAAGCGGGATGTTGAGCGGATGCTGCGCCAGGCTGAGCTGGACGCCGCCACCAAGGTCTCCGAAAGTGAGGTACTCTATGCTGCCCGGGAGAAGGCCCGCCAGATTGTCTCCCGTGCCGAGGACCGGTCCCGCCAGCTCTATCAGGTGGCCAATGAATACGCCGATGACGCACTGGCCCGCACCGAGGAGGCTGTCCAGGCCGCCCTGGAAGAGGTCAAGCAGTCCAGAACCAATTTCCGCGCTGCGTCCGCCGCCAAGATTCAGGAGCAGAAGGCCGCTCTCGCCGCCCAAGAAGAGGCTTTGGAAAACGAAGCGGAAGCATAAGAAGATCCTCTCTGACAGCGGTAGACGATAATCTATAAAATTTTGTAAAAAACGACGAAAAAACTGTGGAAATAATTTTTTGAAACACCACAGGTTGTGGCGCGATGTAAAAAAGATACCCGTTAGCACAAGATGTTGTGCTAACGGGTATCTTCAATTTTACGTCAACCAACTCAAAACGATAGAACGCGCGTTCTAAAACGGGAGATTATGGGACCTTTCCCATATTTTCGACAGAAAATGTGTACTTCTTGGCGAAAAAAAGTTCTTGCATTCCAAAACTGCATCTCGTATACTGGAAACACCGGTGGGGAAAAGTGGGTAAATGGTCCACTTGGTGGAAACACAATCCCATTCTGTCCCACAAAATGGCGGAAAGGGGTGCGGTTATTATGATGAGACTGTTGGGAAAATCCAACAACAGCATCGACACCAAGGGCCGCCTCGTGATTCCCTCCGCCATGCGGGAAGCGCTGGGAGATGTGTTTTATATCACCATCGGCGCTGAGCACTGCCTGACCATTTATCCCCAGGCCAAATGGGACCAGATGTCCGAGGATATGGACAATCTGAGCTACACCGAGGCCCGGGCGCTGACGCTGCTGTACGCCAACGCAGTACAGTGCGAGCCGGACGGTCAGGGCCGTGTCCTGATTCCCGCCAGTCTCCGCAAACACGCGGGACTGAAAAAAACCTGTACCATCGTGGGCCTCAACTCCTTTGCTGAGATCTGGGACAAGGATGTCTGGACAGAGCGGGAGCAGCGGATGCTGGAGAGCGACGACATGGCGGCTGCCATGGACGCCCTGGCCCGCGCCCACAGAAACCGGGGGTAAGAAACAAATGGAATTTACCCATAAGCCGGTGCTGCTGGACGAGTGCATTGAGAGCCTTAACATTCGCCCTGACGGCATATACGTTGATGGCACGTTGGGCCGTGCCGGGCATTCCCGGGAGATTGCCTCCCGGCTGACCACCGGCCGACTCATCTGCATCGACCGGGATATGGCAGCCATTGACGCCGCAAGAGAGCGTCTGGCACCTTGGATGGACCGTGTGACCCTGGTCCACAGTAATTTTTCTGATTTGGAGCGTGTGCTTAAGGACGCTGGCGTCTCCGGCGTGGATGGGATGCTCTTTGATCTGGGCGTCTCGTCTCCTCAGCTGGATGACGCGTCCCGGGGCTTTTCCTATATGCACGATGCGCCGCTGGACATGCGGATGGACGCCTCCGCACCCCTCACAGCCCGGGACGTGGTGAACAGCTGGAGCTATGAGGAACTGCGCCGGATTCTCTTTGACTACGGTGAGGAGCGATATGCACCTGCCATTGCAAAGAATATTGTGCGGATGCGGGAGACTGCGCCCATCGAAACCACCTTGGAACTGGTGGACTGCATCAAAGGAGCCATGCCGCCTGCTGCCCTGCGGGAAAAGCAGCACCCCGCCAAGCGCAGCTTTCAGGCCATCCGCATTGCCGTCAATGGCGAGCTGGATGCCCTGCCGCCCATGCTCTCCGCAGGTGTGGAGGCTCTGAATCACGGAGGACGGCTGTCCGTCATCACATTCCACTCTCTGGAAGATCGGATTGTCAAACGGACCATGCAGGACCTGGCCAAGGGCTGTATCTGTCCGCCGGAGTTCCCTGTGTGCGTCTGCGGCCGCAAGCCAAAAATCAAGATTATTACCCGAAAGCCCATTGTCTCAGGGGAGGCAGAGCTGGCGGAAAATCCCCGCGCGCGGAGCGCAAAGCTCCGGGTGGCGGAAAAATGCGACGTTCAGTAATGAAGGCACCTCGCCGGAGCAGAACGGATCATTCGTTCATTTGTGTGTGAAGGAGCCTGCGGAAGCGCAGCTTCTGCAGGAAAGGAGGAGTCATACGTGGCGGCCACGACACGGGAAGTGCGATATCGAAATTTGGATGTAGTGGGCGGCAGTTCGGCCTATGAGCTGGACTGGGAGGACCGGGAGCGGGAACTTCGCCATGCGGGGGAGGCCCGGCGTTACCGGGAGGAGACCCGCAGGCAGCAAAAGGAGCTGGCCAGGGTGCACGCCGCACCCCGGGTCCTGGTCCGGGAGGCACAGCACGTCTCTGCGGCGGCGGTGCTGGGTGTGACTGCTGTTTTGGTGCTGACGATCATGCTGCTGGCCAGCTATATCAACCTTACCATGATTTCCGCAGATACGGTGAAGCTGCAAAAGCAGATGACGGAGCTGCAGACGGAGAACGTGGCCCTGACGGCGGAGTATCAGCAGATGTTTGATCTGACCACTGTCAAGGAGGTGGCACGGGCTGCTGGAATGGACAAGCCAGGCCAGTCCCAGGTCTGCTACATCGATTTGACGGGCGGAGACAGTGCTGTGGTCTACAAGGCCGAGGAACCCAGTGTGCTGGCGCGGATTCTGGCGTCTCTGCACCAGGGAGTCTACACGGTGTTGGAATATTTCGAGTAACCGTCACACTATAATAGACTGACAGCGGGGAGTGAGAAGGAAGTCTTCTTGCTCCCCTGTTTCAATCAGGGCCCAAAATGACCCGGAGAAGGAGAACCCTATGAACCCTGAAAAAAATCCCAGAAGAAAAACGGAAGCCGCCCGCCGCGCCAACCAGACCATTCGTACCAGGACACTGTTGATTATGGTACTGCTGGGAGTTGTCACCTTTTTGGTCCTGTTTGTCAAACTCTACGACTTGCAGGTAAACCAGAGGGCGGAGCTGCAAAAGAAGGCACTGGCCCAGCAGACCCGCAGCACCGTTATCTCCCCCAACCGGGGCACCATCTATGACCGCAACCACTACGAGTTGGCCATCTCCGCCACGGCGGAGACGTTGATCCTGGCTCCCAAGGACGTGAAGGAGTTTATCAAGAGCCAGGAGGAGGCCCGGGAAGAGGCCATAGCAAAGGCCGCCAAGGCAGAGAACACAGACTTTGTTCCAAAGCCCATCCGGGATGAGACCTTCATTGTCAAGGGCCTGGCCCGAATCCTGGAAATTGACGAGGATGTCCTCCGGAAGAAGATGGAGAAGGTGGACTCCCAGTACGAGGTCATCGCCAAGAAAATGAGCATCCTCAAGGCTGAGGAGATCCGAAAGTTCCTCAACGGCTGGATCGATGAAAATGGCAACGAGATCGTAGTGGAAAAGGACAATGGAAAGCGCGTCCTGAAGGAGAACCCCAAGTGGAGCCCTATTAAGCTCCATGGCATCTATCTTCAGCCTGATGCCAAGCGGATCTATCCCTACGGCTCCCAGGCCGCCAACGTCATCGGCTTCGTGGATGCCGACAACCGGGGCGCCTATGGCCTGGAATCCCAGTATGACGGCCTTCTCTCCGGTACCTCCGGCTTCACCATTACCGCCAAGGACAGCTGGAATCAGCCACTGCTGCACCAGTTTGAGCAGTATCAGGACGCCGAGAACGGCACCAGTCTGGTACTGACCCTGGACAATGATGTCCAGTCCACCCTGGAAAAGGGCCTGTCCCGCATGGAAAAGAAGTACGACGCCAAGAACGGCACCACCGGCATCGTTATGGATGTGAACACCGGTGCGATTGTGGCCATGGCCTGCACCCCCACCTTTGACGCCAACGCCCACGGCAAGGTCTTCAATGAAAAGACGCAGGCCAAGCTGGACGCGGAACTGAAAAAAATCGACGCGCAGCGCTCCAGCTATGAAAGCGAGGAGAAATACCAGGAGGCCCGGGACAAGGCAGTGTCCAACGCACTGTTCTCCCAGTGGCGCAACAAGTGTATCAACGATACCTACGACCCCGGCTCCACCTTCAAGCCCATCACCCTGGCGGCAGCCTTGGAGGAGGGCGTGGTCAACATGAATTCCACCTTCACCTGTACCGGCTCTGTCCGGGTTCCAGGCTGGCATAAGCCCATCAACTGCTCCAAGAGGACCGGTCACGGTGTTCAGAACCTGCCAGAGGCAGTGGGCCACTCCTGCAACCCGGCTTTCATCAACATGGCCCAGAGGCTGGGGCCTGAGAAATTCTACGAGTATTTTAAATCCTTCGGCTTTATGGAGACCACAGGAGTGGACCTGATCGGTGAGGCCAACGGCCTGTATGCCGACTGGAAGACCTTCAGCGCCAGCGCCGTGCCGCTGGCTACCTACTCCTTCGGCCAGACCTTTACCGTGACGCCTTTGCAGCTGATTCGGGCCCAGGCGGCCTGCATTAACGGCGGCTACCTCTATACGCCCTATGTGGTTGACCAGGTGCTGGACGACAAAGGCAACATCCTGGAGCAGCACGGCGAGTCCACCCCCATTCGCCAGGTCATCAGCGAAGAAACTTCCGCCAAGGTGCGTGAGTGTCTGGAGTATGTGGTGGCCCAAGGCGGCGGCAAGAACGGCCAGGTGGCTGGCTATCGCATTGGCGGTAAGACCGGTACGGCCGATAAGTCCGGCACCCGTACGCCAGATAATCCCCGGGGCGACGTGGTGGTCTCCTTTATGTGCTTTGCACCGGCAGACGACCCGCAGTACATCATGCTGCTGACTATGGACACTCCCAGCCGAAATACGGGCACGCCCACCTTTGGCGGCACCATGGTGGCTCCGGAGGCCAGCCTGATCATGGCAGAGATTCTGCCGGACCTGGGCCTGGAGCCAAACTACACCGCAGAGCAGCTCTCCGGCGCTGACGCTCCCGTGCTCAACACCGTGGGCTTGACAGTGGCACAGGCTCAGGAGAAACTGAAGGCGGCCGGTTTCAGCAGCCGCACCGTGGGCAATGGCAATACCGTCACGGACCAGACGCCCGCAGGCGGCGCCATCGTGCCAAACAATGCCACCGTGATTTTGTATATGGGGCTGGAAAAACCCACTACCAAGTCTATCGTACCCAATGTGGTGGGGAAGTCGGCGGCAGAGGCCAACCGATCCCTCACCAATGCGGGACTGATCATGCGGGTGGCTGGCGTTACCTCCTCCAAGACTGGCAATGTTCATGCCATTACACAGTCCCATGTGGCAGGCACAGAGCTTGCGCCCGGCGAGGTGGTAACGGTTCAGTTCGGCGACGGCAGCGTCCTGGACTGAGAACAGGTTTTACATGGTTTTCAGCACCTTTGTCTGTTTGCTTGGCAACGGAGATGTATATAATGTACCTTTGGCAAGCTGCGCCTGCTAAGTAAAGGTTAAAGGAGACAATTTCCATGAAGTTAAAAGATATTCTGAACGGTTTAAATATTCTCTCCACCACAGCGGATCTGGACACGGAGATCACTGGTGTCAGCTATGACTCCCGTGCTGTCCAGCCCGGTGACTTGTTTGTGGCGGTGGTGGGCTACACCGTGGACGGCCACAATTATATCGAAAAGGCAAAGGCCGCCGGTGCTGCTGCTGTGCTGTGCCAGCGTGTCCCTGCGGAGGATCTTCCCTATGTCCAGGTGGAAAATACCAGACGGGCTTTGGCTGTAGCAGGTACCAACTGGTTCGGTCATCCCGCCGACTCCATGGTGATGACTGCCGTCACCGGCACCAACGGCAAGACGACCACCACCTACCTTCTGAAATTTATTCTGGAGCACGTCAAGGGAGCCAAGGTAGGCCTCATCGGGACGAACCAGAATATGATTGGCGATGAGGTGGAGGCTACCGAGCGCACGACCCCGGAGTCCTTTGAAGTCCAGCGCCTGTTTGCACGGATGCGGGACGCGGGCTGCACCCATGTGGTGATGGAGGCTTCTTCCCATGCCCTGTATGAGGACCGAATCTATGGCGTGCCCTTCCAGGTGGGTGTGTTTACCAACCTGACCCAGGACCACCTGGATTTCCACAAGACCATGGAGGCCTACTGCGACGCCAAGGCCATCCTGTTCCAAAACTGCAAGGTGGGCGTGGTGAATCACGACGATTCCTGGGCGGAGCGGCTCCTGCGAAACGCCACCTGCCAGACCATCACCTATGGTGAAAAGCCGGGTGCTGACCTCCGGGCAGAGAATGTTGTCCTTGAGGCGGATCACATTGCCTTTGATGCGGTGTGGAACGGCAAAAAAACTCCGGTAACTGTTGGCATTCCCGGCGGATTTATGGTATATAATACGCTGGATGCTTTGGGAGCAGCGCTGGCCCTGGGCATTTCTCTGGAGGAGAGCGCACAGGCCCTCCGCTCCGTGCCCGGCGTTCGGGGCCGGGTGGAGGTGGTTCCCACCCCCGGCAAGGACTATACCGTTCTGATCGACTACGCCCACAGCCCCGACGGCATTGTAAACGTGCTGGACACGGTCAAGGGCTTTGCCAAGGGACGCACCATCGCCCTGTTCGGCTGCGGCGGCGACCGGGATAAGACCAAGCGCCCCAAGATGGGCCGGGCGGCAGCGGAGCGGGCAGACCTGGTGGTCCTTACCACCGACAACCCCCGTACCGAGGTGCCTGCTGATATCATTGCTGACATTCTGCCCGGGTTTGAGGGACTGGACACCCCCTATCAGGTGGTGGAGGATCGAGTGGAGGCCATCCACTGGGCCATGGATCACGCTGAGGGAGGGGATGTCATCGTCCTCTGCGGCAAAGGCCACGAGACCTACCAGGAGATCAACCACGTGAAGCACCACATGGATGAAAGAGAAATTGTGGCGGACTATCTGAACCGCTGAACAAAAGCACCCTGAGAGGGACAAGGAAAGGGAGAACATCATGAGAAATGTATGGACAGATTTGCTGATCGCAGCAGGCATCAGCTTTTTGCTGACGCTGCTGATCGGTAAGTTTTTAATTCCGGAGCTGCGAAAGCTCAAGGCCGGGCAGGAGATAAGGGAGGACGGTCCCACCTGGCATAAGAGCAAGGCAGGCACCCCCACCATGGGTGGTATCATGTTTATTGTAGGGAGCGGCCTGGTGGCCCTGGTTTTGGGCTGGAAGTCCATGCTGGGCGGCAGCTTCACCCACCTTTACGTGTTCCTGTTCGCGCTGGCTTTTGGCATCATTGGTTTTCTGGATGACTACCGGAAGGTGAAGCAGCACCAGAACGAGGGCCTCACCGCCAAGCAGAAATTTCTGCTGCAGCTGCTGGCTGCTATCGTGTTTTTGAGCCTGATGCGCTTTGAGGGGCTGCTGACCAACGAGCTTTACATTCCCTTCTTCAACATCAGCTTCACGATCAACTGGGTCCTGTACCTGATCTTCGCCGCCTTTGTCATTGTAGGCTGTGTCAATGCGGTTAACTTGACAGATGGCATTGACGGTCAGGCGACTGCCGTCACCTTTGTGGTGATGGTGTTCTTCACCGTGGTGGGGCTGCTCTGGTATGGGTTCAATTATGCCCTGTTCCCCGCGGCCCTGGCGGGCGGTCTGGCGGCTTTCTTTGTCTACAACCACCACCCCGCTAAGACCTTCATGGGTGATACCGGCAGTCTCTTCCTGGGCGGTGCCGTGGCAGCTCTGGGCTTTATTTACGATATGCCCATGGTGCTGATTCCCGTGGGAATTGTCTACATTGCGGAAACTTTGTCGGATATTATACAAATCGTATACTTCAGAGCCACCCACGGCAAGCGATTTTTCAAAATGGCGCCTCTGCATCACCATCTGGAACTTTCCGGCTGGAGCGAGGCAAAGCTGGTGACGGTGTTCTCCGCCATTACCATTGTGGGCTGCGTGCTGGCCTATTTCGGTATCTGCGGACGCTACTGATTTATGGATGAAGTTTGAGGAAAGGAGGGGAGACCTATGACAGAACAAAAGCGCAGACGCCCCATGACCCGTGAGGAAGCGCAGCGGGCACGGGAGCGGAAGGCATACCGGGAACAGAAGGCCGAGGAGACCAGGGAACTGGCAAAAGGTCCCATTGACCTGCCCTTTTTGCTGCTGGTGCTGCTGCTGACGGCCATCGGCCTGGTGGTTCTGCTGTCGGCCAGCTTCCCCTCCGCCTATAACGACCCCAAAATCAAGGACCCTTTCTACTTCTTCACCCGCCAGGGAATCTTTGCCGTAGCAGGTGTGGCGGCTATGCTCTTTGTGAGTAAAATCAACTACCGCCGCTTCCGCAGCATGGCACGGCCGGTTCTGGCCGTATCCATCATTCTGTTGATTCTGGTGGTTATCCCTGGCGTTGGCATCACTCGCAACAACGCCACCCGCTGGCTGGGCATCCCTGGTACAGCGTTTCAGTTTCAGCCTTCGGAAATTGCCAAGGTGGCGGTGGTGCTCCACTTTGCGGATACCATCTCCCGGAAGAAGGATAAGATGCGGGACTTTCGCATCGGGATTGCTCCGTACCTGGCTTGGTTTGCTGTCATTGCCTGTCTCATGATGCTGGAGCCGCACCTCTCCGGCACGGTGCTGATTCTTGGTACCGGTGCGATTATGATGCTGGTAGGCGGCATCAGTTGGGGCTGGGTAGTGAGCGGCCTCGGCGGCGCGGCCCTGATGGGATTTCTGGTGGTGGGTGTATTTCACTATGGCCAATCCCGTATTGATATGTGGTTCAACCCCTGGCTGGACCCCCGGGGCAAGGGCTATCAGCTCTGCCAGAGTCTCCTGGCCATTGGCTCCGGCGGGCTGCTGGGTGTTGGTCTGGGCAAGGGACGGCAGAAGTTCATGTACCTGCCCGAGGAACACAATGACTTTATTTTCGCCACCGTCTGTGAGGAACTGGGGCTGCTGGGGGCCAGTCTCATCATGATTTTGTTTGCGGCCCTGGTGCTCCGGGGCTACTGGATTGCCCTCCATGCCCGGGACCGGTTCGGTTCTCTGTTGGTGGTGGGCATCACCAGTTTGATTGGTATGCAGGTCTTTTTGAACATTGGTGTTGTAACGGGCCTCCTGCCCACCACCGGTATTTCTCTGCCATTCTTCAGCTACGGCGGTACGGCGCTGATGATGCAGCTGGCGGAGATGGGCATTGTGCTGTCGGTGTCCCGACAGATGAAGCCTCCCAAGGCAGGCTGAGAGGAGAGGGTTTCATATGGAAAAGACATTGAATCGGGTGCTCTTCACCTGCGGCGGTACGGCGGGCCATGTGAATCCAGCCATAGCGCTGGCCCAGCTGATGCACGAGAAAAACCCGAAAACTGAATTTTTGTTTGTCGGTGCGGATCGGGGACTGGAAAAAGACCTGGTGCCAAAGTCCGGCTATGCCTTCAAAACCGTCCACGTCTCCAATTTCCACCGCTCCTTCAAGCCGAAGGAAATCGGACACAATGTTGTGTCCCTCTGGAATCTGGTCCGCTCTCCGGCGGAGGCCCGGGCCATTTTGAAGGACTTTCGGCCCGATGTGGTGATCGGCACCGGCGGTTATGCCAGCTATCCGGCGGTGAAGGCTGCCGCCAAGGCGGGCATCCCAACGGCAGTCCACGAGTCCAACATGGTGCCAGGTCTCACCACCGAGATGCTGGAACCCTACGTGGATCGCATCATGGTGGGCTTTGAGGCCTGCCGCCAGCACTACAAGCACCCGGAGAAGATACTGGTCACCGGCACACCGGTGCGGGGCGACTTCTTCCGCCTGACGAAGCAGGAGGCCCGGGCAAAACTGGGACTCACGGATGACCGGCCTCTGATCCTCTCCTTCTGGGGCTCTCTGGGGGCGGCAGGCATGAACCGCCACATGGCGGACTTCCTCGCCCTGGAAGCAGAGCATGAACCTTTCCACCATATCCACGGTGCCGGTAAATCCGGATATCCCATGATCTTGAACCTGCTGCGGGAAAAGGGCGTGGAGCTGCAGGAGCATCCTGCCCTCCGGGTGCGGGAGTATATCTACGATATGGATGTAGCCATGCGGGCAGCGGATCTGGTGATCTGTCGGGCAGGCGCTTCCACCGTCAGTGAGCTGACGGCTCTGGGGGTTCCGGCTCTGATTGTGCCCTCTCCCTATGTCACCAACAACCACCAGGAGAAGAATGCGCGGGCGCTGGAGGAGGCTGGCGGCGCGGTGGTGCTGACGGAACCGGAGAGCTCCGGGCAGGCACTGTTCCAGGCGGCCTGTGCGATTCTCCACGATGAGGAGAAACGGACCAAAATGGCAAAAAACATGGCTGCGCTGGGCATCCGGGACGCCACTGAGCGGATTTATCAGACAATTCTCAGCATCTGCCGGTAACCCATTTTCCCCTGCGCCCATAGGATGGTGCGAGAACCATTCTGGGACGGAGGGAAGGCTATGAGTGAGCTATTGATCCAAGGCGGTCGGCCTTTGAACGGAGAGACGGTGGTGCAGGGAGCTAAAAACAGCGTCCTGCCCATGCTGGCGGCGACTATCCTCACCGGAGACACGGTGGAGATTGAAAACTGTCCTCATTTGCGGGATGTGACCAATTCCATTCGGATTCTGGAGGATTTGGGCTGCACAGCACGCTGGCAGGGCAGCACCCTGACGGTGGATACCCGGGGCCTGGACCAGTATACGGTGTCTGACCACCTGATGCGGGAGATGCGCTCTTCGTCGGTGTTCCTGGGGCCGCTGCTGGCCCGCATCGGTGCTGCTGAACTGAGCTATCCCGGCGGCTGTGAGCTGGGGCCCCGCCCCATCGATTTACATGTGGCGGGCCTGCGGGAGCTGGGGGCGGAAATCCGGGAGTCCGGAGGAATGCTCCACTGTCAGGCCGGGCACCTTGTCGGCTGTGAACTGCTGTTGTCTATCCCATCGGTGGGGGCCACAGAGAATCTGATGCTGGCGGCCTGCGGTGCGGAGGGAATCACGGTGATCTCCAACGCGGCCAGGGAGCCGGAGATCGTGGACTTGCAAAACTTTTTGAACAGCTGCGGCGCCGAGATCCGGGGTGCGGGCACCTCTACAATCACCATCACTGGCGGACGCCGCCTTCACGGCTGTACCTATCGCTGTATGCCGGATCGGATCGTGACGGCTACCTACCTCTGCGCAGCGGCCTCGGCCGGGGGTCTCATCTTTCTGCGGGGAGCCAACGAGGCCCATCTGGCCACTGTGACTGCGGCCCTGCGGCAGGCGGGCTGTGATATCTGCGCTGACCACGCCGGCATTGCCTGTCGGTGTGAAGAGCGTCTGCGCGGCATCCGCTCTATCCGGACAGCACCCTATCCCGGCTTTCCAACAGACGCTCAGGCTGTGGTGATGGCGGCACTGTGCCGCAGTCAGGGGGTGACGGTGTTTGAAGAAAACATCTTTGAAAACCGCTATCGCCACGTGGGGGAACTCTGCCGCATGGGGGCCGATATCCGGGTCTCCGGGCGGACGGCGGTGGTCACAGGAGTAGAGAACCTCTCCGGGGCAGCTGTTCAGAGTACGGACCTTCGGGGCGGAGCCGCACTGTGCGTGGCGGCGCTGGGAGCGGTGGGGGAGACCCGGATCTCTGCCATCCATCACATTGACCGGGGATATGAGGATATCACAGGAGACCTGACGGCCCTGGGAGCCAGAATCACAAGACTTTGAGAGATATAGGAGCAAATCATGGCAAGACGCAGACATTCCAATCGACGGCACAGAAGGGGAGGTTCCGGCTTCCTCTACAAACTGCTGTCCGTTTTGGTGATCTCCGGGGCAATCATTGCCGCCATGACATTGTTTTTCCGGGTGGATGAGATTGTGATCGTCGGCCAGGAGCGCTATACGGCGGATGAAATTCGCACCGCCACCGGGGTGGAGATCGGTGACAACCTGTTTTTGCTGAACCGCTCCGAGGTGGCAAAGCGCATCACAGAACAACTGCCCTACATCCAGAGCAGCCGCATCAATCCAAAGGCACCGGACACCCTCTTCATTGAAGTGGAGGAATGCGGCACGCCGCTGGCGGTGGTGCAGGATGGCTTCGCCTGGCTGGTGAGCCCGGGCGGCAAGATCGTGGATCAGCTGGAAGCGGCAGAGGCGGAGAACTACGGCGTCATTGACGGCGTGGCGCTGCTGGCACCCTCGGTGGGCACCCGCATGACACTGGCCACGGAGTTCACCGCCCAGCAGTCGGGACTATTCTCACTGCTGTCCGCCCTGGACGAACAGAATATGATGGGGGATGTGGACGGCATCCACCTGGAGGACCTGGGAGTGCTCAGTATGGACTATGCCGGGCGCTTCCGTGTGCTTCTGCACTATGATGCGGACTTTGACCTGAAGATGAAGAGCTTGAAAGCCATCCTGGCTCGGGATGAGATCCAGGACAATATGACGGGTACTTTTGACATGCGCCGGGATGACGGCAAGGTGAACCTGATTCCCAACCGGCGATGAAACAGGACTTCTTTTGGGGGCTTGTGTAAAAAAAGTATGAAAAGGCAGCAGGACACTTGACCGAATGGAAAAAGTGTCATACAATATATTAAATATTGTAAATGATTAAGAGTGAGAACACTCTTTTGTACAAAAGACAGCAGGAGGCAGCAGTATGGCATTTGGCTTGGAAACCGGTCCTGATACCGTTGTAAACATTAAAGTCATCGGTGTTGGCGGCGGCGGAAATAATGTCGTCAACCGCATGGTCCGCTCCGGCACCAAGGGTGTCGATTTTGTGGCGGTCAATACAGATAAGCAGGCACTGAACGTGTCCAGCGCTACATATAAGATTCAGATCGGCGAAAAACTGACCCATGGACAGGGCGCAGGCTCTGACCCCGAGGTGGGCCGGAAGTCCGCCGAGGAGAGCCGGAATCAGATTGCCAAGGCACTGGAGGATACCGACATGGTGTTCATCACCGCCGGAATGGGCGGCGGTACTGGTACCGGCGGTGCGCCCATTGTGGCAGAGATCGCCAAAGAGATGGATATTCTCACGGTGGCAGTGGTCACCAAGCCTTTCGGCTTTGAGGGCCGCCGCCGGATGCAGCAGGCCGAGGCAGGCATTGCCGAGCTGGAGGGAAAGGTGGACTCCCTGGTTATCATCCCCAACGAGAGACTCAAGCATGCCACTGACCAGAAAATCACCTTTGCCAATGCGTTTGAAATCGCTGATGACGTGCTGCGCCAGGCTGTTCAGTCCATCTCTGACCTGATCCGGGATACCGGCTTCATCAACCTGGACTTTGCCGACGTGACCGCCATCATGAAAGATGCCGGCATGGCCCACATGGGTGTTGGCCGTGCAGCCGGCAAGGGCAAGGCCGAGGAGGCTGCCCGCATGGCGATTTCCAGCCCCTTGCTGGAGACCTCTATCGAAGGTGCCCGCGGCGTGTTGATCAACGTTACCGGTTCCGTGGACATTGGTCTGGAAGAAGTGGAGCAGGCCGCAAGTCTGGTGCAGGCTGCCGTCCATCCAGACGCCCTCACCATCTTCGGTGCTACCTTTGACGAGACACTGGACGATGAGATTCGGGTTACCGTTATTGCCACCGGCTTCGACAAGACGCCCGGCGCTCTGCCCAAAATATCAAACACTGTGGCTGGCGGTTCTGCTGCTGCCGCGCCCGCAGCGGATGCTCTGCACTCTGCTCCCCTGCCTTTGCAGGAGGAGGATCTGCCCAAGGTGGAGAATACGGACGATGATCCGTTCGACGACATTTTCAAAATTTTCAACAAGCGCGACTAAAAAAATTGGCAATCCCCGCAGACCGACCGGCCTGCGGGGATTTTTTGTGCCTTTGGTATCCCTGCCTCTTTTTTCAGAGGGTGACATCCGCTCCGGCGCTCACAATAGAGCTGTCGGCATGACCACTGTGTCCGACGCATAAGATTTTTTGAAAGGGGTGCGTTTCATTGTGTGGAAGTTCCGGATGTTTCAAACGAATGCTTTCCGGCGGATTGGCACTGCTGCTGGCGGCAGCGCTGGTGGGCAGCCTCCCGGCGATGGCGGCGGGTGAAGCGAGAATGCTGGTACCAGTGGGTCACACCATTGGCATCAAGCTGTTTGCCAGGGGAGTCGTGGTGGCAAAGCTGCCGGAGGGGCAAACACCGGCTCGGGCCTGCGGCCTCAAAGCGGGTGATGTCATCCTGGCCTGCGGCGGTCAGGCTGTCAATTCCACGGAGCATTTCCAGACACTGCTGCAGCAAAATGGACCCAATGGTACGGAGCTGGAAATCCAGCGCAGTCAGCGGCGGCTGGATCTTCCGGTGGAACCGGCAAAAAACGACCAGGGGGTCTACTGTATCGGTGCCTGGGTGCGGGACAGCATGGCGGGCATCGGCACCATGACCTATTATGACCCCGCTACGGGCGAGTTCGGCGCCCTGGGTCATGGAATTACCGATGTGGATACAGCGCTGTTAATGCCCTTTTCCAACGGTTCTATCCTGCCCTCCACAGTGAAGGCGGTAAAAAAGGGGGCTGTGGGAAGCGCTGGAGAGCTACGGGGGGATTTTGATCTAAGCCGGGATCTGGGCCCACTCCACGCAAACACGGACCGGGGGATCTTCGGCACCATTACTGGTAGCAGTGTCCCGCTGGAGAAGGCTCTGCCGGTGGGAACGCCCGGCGTAGGCAGTGCGGAAATTTTAGCCAATGTGGATGGAGACCATGTGGCGGCCTACCGGGTGGAAATTTTGCAGGTAGATCCCAAGGACCCGCTGGGGCACAATCTCTTGGTATCCGTCACCGATTCCAAATTAATTGCCAAAACTGGAGGAATTGTTCAGGGAATGAGCGGTAGTCCAATTATTCAAGACAAAAAACTGGTAGGCGCAGTGACACATGTTCTCTTGAACGATCCAACCAAAGGATATGGAATTTTTATCGAAAATATGCTCAACGCAGCGAAATAACACGGGCGGCAGAGGATTTTTCCTCTGCCGCCTGGAAATTTTTGATAATATAATTCATGTGAATTTGAGAAACCGTGCAAGAAATCTGTGTACAGATAGTTCGGCG
>JAHHSA010000001.1 GCA_020025475.1 Oscillibacter sp. | reverse complement strand
GGTGTATTGCAAACCAGGCTGTTTATTTTATTTGCCGCCTTCTAACTGCTGATTTTCAGTTTTTACACGATGATGCCTCTGAAAAAGCACATGCCCGTAAGCCAAATGGCTTACGGGCATGTGCTTCCGAATCGGAATAACTCTCGGTTGAGATGGTGTCCCTATGAGGGTTCGCCTTCCAGTGTCTTTCTTTTTTTCATGCCCGTTTCCGTGGAATCAGCAGCAGCTTTTCCCGGGGAAGGTCCTCTTCTCTCTCCAGCTGATTGGCAGCAAGAATGGTGGCGATGGTGGTGTGGTACGCCTTGGCCAGATCCCATGCACTTTCGCCGCTCCCCAGACTCCGCAGCACCAGAGACGGGGCCCCTGCCATATCCCTGGGTGTATCCGGGTCCAGCTCCGCCTTGGAAATGCAAATTCGCTTGACACGGGTGGCTGCCTCAATGTAGAAGAGCACCTGGAAGCGCACTTCGATTCCCCGGTCTGTCAGAGAGCCCTGGATTTCCTCCGGGCACACTGCACGGGCGGTGACACGACAGTCCTCCGGCAGGTCCAATCGGCATGTGACATCCATGCAGCGCTCCGCCGCCAGCGGTGAACCGCCCTCGTCCTGATACATCGCCCGCACAGATACGCCGGTTCGCAGAGTAACCTGCTCCCCCTCCCGGCTGACGGAAACCGTACCGCAGGTGGCAGTTAGCGCCAAAATGGAGTCTGCCACCACACCGATCTCCAGCGTCTCCCGAACCGCTTCCCGCCGTTCCAGGGTCTGCCGGAAGCACACCAGAGACAGCGGCTCTGCCTCGTAGCTAGTCTGATAGGACGTAGAATAGAGATCGCAAAGCAGGCCAAGCTCCCGTTCCTCCCGCAGCATGGCTGTTGCGTGGAAGTAGAGTGTCACTGCAATCTGCCGACCCTCGTGATCGTCCCCCAGTTGAAGATCACATCCGGTCAACTGCAACTCCACCGTGGCCAGCGCAGCCTCAGAGACACCCTCTACCTCCATGATCTGAGAAAATGGCAGTTCAGCAGATGCAGTGCAGCACCGCCCTTCCTCTGGCCGATAGAGTACCCCCACTGTGAAGATTCCCTTGAAAATCAGCTTGTTTCCAACCACCTTCGTGTCCGTGACCGTGCTGCAAGCCCGACTAGTCAACAGCTCCACAGCCCCTTCTCGTCCCGATGGCAGCGTCATCTCATCCGAAAATGTAAAGTCCTTCTCTGCGATGTGTGTCAGGAAAATGGCGTGCTGCTCTTCCTGCCGCTTCTCCACACACAGCTCCGGTTCCGCTGTTACATCTGAACAGAAGCAGACCGATGTCCGCTGGTATCCGGTCATATGGCAGACCAGTTTGCAGTGGGTAAAGAGCTTTCTGGGATTGAGCATACGTGTTTCCAGGAACTCCGTTTCCACCTCTGCTGTCAGGCTGGTGCAGTCTGCCAGTGTCCGGTGGTCACTCTCCATGGAAAAAGGCATTGCAAATTCCAGTACACGGATGCCGCTCTCACCCTCCGGCAGATACAGCACGCTGATCCGAACAGTTCCGGTCACTTCCCCGCTTCCCTCCCGCAGCTCCCGGCTGTGGAGGAAGATTTTTCCCTCTGTCTCAACGATTCGTCCAATGTCCGGACAATAATCCGGCACAATGGTCTCTGTTGTTTCCTCCTGTGTCAGCGTCACTTCGCCGCCTGTCTCATAGGCTTCGAAGCTGTCTTTCTTCAACTCCAATTCCATCTGCGTGCCCTTCCTTTCCGGCTTCAGTCCTGGGCTACCCTATGCGCCGCCGGAAGAAATTATGCCTTGACGCGGAACAGCTTTCGTAAGATTCCCCGCAATGCTCTGGGAGATTTCCAAACAACAATATTCATAAGACTGCTCCTTTCTATCGCCTGCAGCAGGCGCAGCCGCACCCGATCAGCAGGAAGGATACCAAAATCATCAGAATTCCTACCGGGAAAATTGCAGCGATCAAAATCCCGGCACCCAGTGCCACTGCGCAGATCCCCAGGAGCCAACATCCGCTGCCTCTGCCCCGAAACATGCGCCACGCCTCCTTTCTCTGTTGTCAGTATATACATCATCACTTGTCCGGGGTGCCAGCCATGCCGTTGCCTGCAGGCAGGAAGCTGTTCGTATCACCGCCGATACGCACAGTCTGTCGAAAAACCCGGCTGCACAGCAAGTGCAGCCGGGTTTCTATGGTATAGCGTTAAAAAACGAGAGAACCGCGAATATGCCCTGTATTTCCTAATGGCCGCACTGCGCAGCCTAAGGACGGTCAATATGTTTTATTGCCTCAATTCCCTAGAACGGGTTCTGGTACGAATGATGCACGGTGCTGGATGTCATCGTTTGGATTCCTGTTTTTTGGACTCCTGCCAATCCTTGAGAGACTTGAGTTCCTCGTAGAGACGCAAATAGCTTTCGTACCGGCTCATCTGGATTTCCCCCCGCTTGAGCGCAGCCCGCACCGCGCAGCCTTTCTCTTTGGTGTGACTGCAGCCTACAAAGCGGCAGTCTTCCAGAAAAGGCGAAAATTCCCGGAAGGTCTCCGGCAGACGGTGCTTCAATTCCAGATTCAATTCATCCGTCTCAAAAGAGGAAAAGCCGGGGGAATCCACCACCTCACCCCCGCATGCAAGCCGATAGAGCTCTACATGGCGAGTGGTGTGGCGACCACGCCCCAGGGCGTCGCTGACTTCGCCGGTCTCAATGGAAAATGCCGGGTCCAACGCATTGAGAATGCTTGATTTCCCTACGCCAGAATTACCTGTAAAGGCAGATAGCTTGCCAGTAATTTGAGCTTTTAGTTCCTCAATTCCGTCCCCAGTCTCTGCACTGACACGGATTGTGGGAAAGCCAGCAGCGTGATAAATCTCATAAAGCTCGTCCGCCGAATCCAAATCGCATTTGTTCAGAACGATCACCACGTCGCACCCCTTGAGGGCTGCAATGGCTGCGACCCGGTCAATGAGGAATGGAGCGGTCTTAGGGATGGCCGCAGAGGCAATCACGACCAGCTGGTCGATGTTGGCAACCGCTGGGCGGGCAAACGCATTTCTCCGAGGCAGGATCTTCTCCACGAAGCCATCACCGTTACCCAGCTCCCGCACCTCAACCCGGTCACCCACCAGAGGGGAAATCCCTTCTCTGCGAAACTTGCCACGGGCGCGGCAAGTCAGAATTTCACTGCCGGTATTTACATAATAGAAGCCACTAAGGGCTTTTTGGATACGTCCTTCACTCATTTTTGTTAACCGCCAAACTGTACTTCATGGGACTGCGTTTGATCGAGAACGCCGTCAAAATAGATTCTGACCGGGTGGAAGCCTGATGCCCTCAACTTGACCGTCACGGTTTCGTCGCTGCAATGGATATTGTTGTCAAACTGAGGTTTTTCCGCATCTCCCACATAGACCTGAACGCGCACAACGTCTCGTCCATCCTGGGGAAGCTCGTAGGTTTCCGTCACAACATAATCGCTGAGACCGGAGCTAACCTTGAACTTGATGGTGGTACCCTCGTCCACCATTGTGTTGTCCTCCAGACTCTGCCAGACAATCGTGCCGCCTTCCTCTTCGCTGTCTACCATCTCCACGTCCACAGCCTCGTCGCAGCTGAGCTTGAACTTATCCAGCCCAGCCAGGACACTATCCAGCATCTGACCAACAAATCTGGGGACTGGCACCTGCTTTACCTCAGGTCCTTTACTGACGATCATTTTCACAGTATCGCCTTTTTTCAGCGGTTCACCCGCTGCGGGCACGGTGGCAATGATATACCCCGCATTGACCTCCTGACTGAACTGCGCCAGGGTCTCGGATTCATCAATGGTCAGCTCAAACTTCTCAATCAGGTCCTTCATCCGCACCTTTGCGCTGGCCGCCGTCTCTTTGATGGTGACATCTGGCATAACGCCCTGCTCCTCGCCAGAGCTCAGCCAAACCTCGATTACCCGGTTTTCTCCCTTTCGGACTTCACCTGGCTTGGGATGCTGTCTGGCCACGGTGTTCTCGGGATATTCCTCGCTGGAAACCGTTTCCTCGTTGACCACGATTTCAAAATTGCCTTCGATTTCGGGCATGCTGTAAATAAAATCCAACGTGCGGCCGTACAGCTCCGGCACCGTATTCTGGTTGATGGGAGGAGCATTGAAGGAATTTATAATCGAGTGGAACAGCAAAAATACCAGCACAACCGCTACAGCTGTAACTCCAACGATCAGTGCGGTTTTCTTTCCGTTTCCGTGCTTGTGATAACCCTCTGCGCTCCCCTGCTCTCTTGCAGGCTTCTCCCGCTCTCCGTTGTTTCGTCTGGTCTGCATGGACACCGTATGGCTCACCGGGCCTGTATGAAGCATCATCGTAGGTTCGTCAGATTCATCCACCGCCCTCAAATCTTCCAGATCGAAATCCAAGTCAATCCCCGGGTCTTTGCGGAAGGCCTCCAGGTCGGCGATCATTTCATCGGCGGAACGATACCGCCGGTCGATGTCAGAGGCCATGGCCTTCATACAGATCAATTCCAACTGCTCTGGAATGTCAGGATTGATCTCACGGGGGGCCAGCGGAATCGAACTGAGGTGCTGAATGGCAACAGACACTGCCGACTCGCCCTCAAAAGGCAGTCGGCCTGCCAGCATCTCATAGAGCACCACACCAGCAGAGTAGATATCACTCCGGGCATCGGTGCGGTCCCCTCTCGCCTGTTCCGGTGAGATATAGTGGACGGAGCCCAGTGCCTCCTGCGTCAGCGTCTGGTTAGCGTCTTCCAGACAGGCAATGCCGAAGTCAGCAACCTTCACGCTGCCGTCCCGCAGCACCATGATATTCTGGGGCTTGATGTCCCTGTGGACAATTCCCCGGCTGTGGGCATGGCTCAGGCCTCGCATGATTTGGGTAATGAAATGGAGCGCTTCCCTCCAATTTAACTGCCCTCTCTTTTCCATGTACTGCTTCAGCGTGATTCCGTCCACCAGTTCCATGACAATATATTTGGTGTCACCGCCTCGGGACACATCATATACGGACACGATATTTGCGTGGGACAGCTGAGCAATGGCCTGGGACTCCGCATTGAAGCGGCGACGGAAATCCGCATCCTGAGCCAGATCGCTCTTTAAGATCTTGACGGCCACCAGACGGTTGAGACGGTGGCATTTCGCCTTGTAGACCACTGCCATGCCGCCTGTGCCAATTCGTTCCAGGATCTCATAGCGGTTGTCCAGCATCTTTCCAATATACTGATCCATACGTCTCCCCCTTCCTTTACAGCTTTTGCATCAGCACGGCCGTCACGTTATCCGACGCGCCCCGGCTCTTGGAAATATCCAGCAGCCGATTGAGACAGGTCGCCACGTTGTCGCCATGGATGACTTCAAACAGCATCTCCTGATCTGTCACCGTATCAATGAGGCCGTCGGTACACAACAGAAGATACTCACCCTCTTTCAGAGGGCAGGTATAGCCATCGCACTCCGCAATGACATCCGGGCCAAGTGCCCGGGTAATCAGATTCCGATTGGGATGGCGGCGGGCTTCCTCCGCTGTGATATCTCCCCGCTCCACCATGTGCTCCACAAGAGAATGGTCCCGCGTGATTCGGGTGATCCCATCCGGCGTGATGTGGTAGGCACGGCTGTCACCCACATTGCAGATCACAACCTCTTGGCCGCAGGAAACGGCAGAAACCAGCGTCGTACCCATATCGTGGTAACCATCAGACTGCTTTGCCTCTTCCCGAATGGCTTTATTTGCCAAGGAAACCGCATAGGAGGATGCCTCCTGCAGCTGTTCTGCTGTCATACCTGGTTTGATGAGCTTTTCCAGTTCCTCGACAAATGTATTCACGGCGATGTGACTGGCAAGACAGCCGCCGGCCGGGCCGCCCATTCCATCGCAGACGACGCAGATTACATGATCCGTTGCAGGATCTCTCTTGACGGCGTAGGCGTCCTGATTTTCCTTGCGGACCAGACCCGTGTCCGTCATCCCCCATACATTGATCATTGGGCGTTAGCTCCCTTCTTTGCGTCCTCCATAGCCTTTCGGCGCAGCTGTCCGCAGGATGCGTCAATATCCCCGCCCAAACTCCGTCGGATGGTGGCGGTGACGCCGTGTGACTCCAGACGCTTCTGGAACGCCGCAATGCGCTTGGAGGGCTTGAAGGGACTCTCCACCACATCGTTGAGTGGGATCAGATTCACATGCCCCGGCATTCCCCTGAGCTTCTTGGCAATCAGGTCTGCCTGCCAATCATGGTCATTGACGCCGTCAATCACCGCGTACTCAAAGGAGATCCGGCGACCAGTCTTCCGGAAGTATTCATGGCAGGCGTCAAACAGCGTCTCCACGTCGTAAGCCCGGTTGACAGGCATGATTCTGGAGCGTGTTTCGCTGTCTGGTGCGTGCAGAGACACCGAGAGGGTCAGCTGCAATCCCAAATCTGCCAAGCGCTGGATACCAGGGATCACACCGCAGGTCGAGAGGGAAATGTGACGCATTCCGATATTCAGGCCGTCGGGGTGATTTACCAACTCCAGAAACTTCAGGACGGTGTTCAGGTTATCCATCGGCTCACCAATGCCCATCAGAACAATGTTGGAGATCTGCAGGCCAGAATCCAACTGGGTAAAGAGCACCTGGTCCAGCATTTCCGACGGCGTCAGGTCCCGGACTTTTCCGGCAATGGTAGACGCACAAAATGCGCAGCCCATCCGGCAGCCAACCTGAGAGGAAATGCAGACCGTGTTGCCGTGATGATACTGCATCAAAACAGTCTCGATGCAGTTGCCGTCCGCCAGCTCCCAGAGATATTTGATAGTGCCGTCCAGCTTAGACACCTGCTTCCGGGCCACCTGAGGCACCGTGATGAAGCAGGCATCATTCAGTTTATCCCGCAGGCTCTTGGAGAGATTGGTCATCTCGTCAAAGGAGCGGACGCCCTTGTGGAGCCAGGTAAAGACCTGCTTGCCTCGAAAGGTGGGCTCCCCCATGGACTTCATCAGATCAGTGATCTCCTGCAGGGTCATGGATTTCAAATCGATCATAAACTGCCTCTTAGTTGTGCCGCTTCATGCGGCAGATGTAAAAGCCATCTGTGTTGTGGCGCTGGGGCCACAGTGTCAGCTGGCTCATCGTCTCCCCATTGGGAAGTGTAAAATCGTCCTGCTCAAACTCCGGATGGTCCGCCAAAAATGAGACCACGACCTGCTCATTCTCCTCCGGAAGGATGGTGCATGTGGAATAAATCAGCGTACCGCCAGGCCGCACATAGGACGCAGCATTGTCCAGAATGGCCGACTGGATCATAGGCAGGGTGAACAGATCATCCGGCTTTTTGTAGCGGGTATCCGGCTTCTTGCGGATGATGCCCAGGCCGGAGCAGGGGGCATCCACCAGTACTACATCAAAACCATTCACCCACGCAGGGTTCCGGACACGTCCGTCAGCAGCGGCGGTGGTCACACAGCTAATGCCCAGCCGCTCTGCACCCTCCCGGATGCGTTTGAGCTTGTTTTCATGAAGGTCACAGGCGGTAATTTTCCCCCTGTTCTCCATAGCAAATGCCGCACTGAAGGTCTTGCCGCCGGGAGCCGCACACACGTCCAGTACCCGATCGCTAGGCTGTACACCGGAGATCAGGGACACCAGGCGAGCCGCCGGGTCCTGCACCAGGAACTTGCCCTCACGAAACGCGGACAGAGCAGTAAGATCACCGGTGCCGGAGAGTTCCAGACAGCCGGGGACCCAATGATGCGCGGCAGCGGATACACCGCTCTCTTTCAGCTCCGCCTCCAGTGCTTCCTGATCTGTCTTCAGCGGATTGACCTGGATCGTCAGCGGTGCCACCTGATTATTAGCGGCTAAAAAGGCCTCTGTCTCCTCCCGTCCCAGGATATTGAGGAGTCGTTTGACCAACCATTTAGGGTGGCTGTACTTGATGGAGAGATAGCGGTCCACATCCCGGTCAGGGATCGCAGGAAGGTTCTCCTTATTCTTGGAAACCTTACGAAGAACAGCGTTGACAAGGCCGGAAGCTTGTCCCCTCTTCGCCAACTTTGCCAGCTCCACAGAGGTGTTAACCGCTGCGCTGTCTGGAATTTTATCCAGGAACAGAATTTGATAAGCACCGATCCGCAGAATATCCAGCAGCGGCGGTTGCAAATGCCCGGGTTTTTGTGAGCAGAACGCGGTCAGGTAGTGGTCCAGCAGCAGCTGATTCTGGATCACGCCGTAGACAATACGACTGCACAGAGCGGCCTCTGGACCGGTCAAGCTGTCCCGCGTCAACTGTGCTTTTAGCGCTGCATCCGCCCATGCGCCGTTGGTCCGGCAGCTGACCAGAACCCGCAGTGCGATTTCTCTAGCAGTAGCACTCATCTGCGTCCTTCCCCTCTCCCGTCTCCATGACGGCTCAAGAAAATCAATACAAACCGGAACAGCTGCAGCATAGACATGAGCAGCGCGGCTACATAAGTCAGTGCTGCTGCACGAAGCACGCGCTTGGCACCGTACAATTCATCTTCCGTCAGCAGGGCCTCCCCGTCCAGTGTCTCAATGGCTCGGGCAGAGGCGTTAAACTCCACCGGCAGTGTCACCAGCTGGAACAATGTGGTGAACGAAAACAGAAGAATGCCCGCCAGAAACAGAGTACGGCTGTAGAGCAGTGTACCAACAAAAAACAGCACAAAGGACAGCTTAGATCCGATCTGTGTGGCAGGAATGATGGCCGCCCGCAGGCGGATCGGGCCGTAGCCAACAGCATACTGCACCGCATGGCCTGCCTCATGGGCCGCAACCCCCACCGCCGCAATGGTGGGAGCATTGTAGACCTCATCTGAGAGATAGATCGTGTTGTCTCTGGGATCATAGTGATCGGACAGGTGCCCGGAACAGCGGCGAATCGCGACGTCAAAAATACCATGGGCCCGCAGCACTGTTTCAGCGGCCTGGGCTCCTGTCAGGCGTCTGCGATTATAGACATCCTGATACCGCCGGAAGTTTCTGCTGACCTGGGCCTGAGCCCAGAGTGACAGAAACAGTACCGGAATCAGCAGGAGACAATACAAGTTGTTTGCAAAAAACTCTCCGTAACCGGTATACCCATAAGAATAGTACGGCATAGTTACCTCATTTCAAAAATCATAGCTGAATAGGATGCCCCAGCAGATAGGAAGAAGCGGTCATACGCTTGCCACCCTGCGCCTGGAGCTCCACAATCCGCAACAGCTTCCCGTCGCCGCAGGCAATGTCAATGCCATTCTTTCCGGCAGCCACAATGGTGCCGGCAGCTGCATCGCTGATCTCCCCGGTCTCCATAACATCGTAGATCTTCATGCTCTGTCCATGGATCACATCCGTGGTGGCGCAAGGCCATGGGATCAGCCCGCGAACCTGACAGCTGATCTGATGAGCCGTACGGGTCCAGTCGATGGGGGACATTTCCTTGGAGAGCATGGAGGCGTAGGTCTGCTTGCTCTCGTCCTGGGGGAACGGGGACGCAGTCCCATTCCCCAATGCGATGACCGTCTCGGACAATGCCTCAGCGCCAAGCACTGCCAGACGCTCTGTCAGCTGCTGGGCATTTTCCCGTTCGCCAATAGCGGTGGTCTTCTGCAAAATCACGTCACCTGCATCCAGCTCCTTGGCCATATACATGATGGAGACACCCGTCTCTGTCTCTCCGTTCAGAATGGCCCAGTTAATGGGCGCTGCGCCGCGATAACGCGGCAGCAGAGAGGAATGAACGTTGATGGAGCCCAGGCGGGGGAAGTTCAGAATCTCCTCTGGCAAAATCTTACCATAGGCAGCCACAACAATCAGCTCGGGCTCCAGCGACTCCACAAGGGACATTGCCTCGCCGTCCCGCATCTTCAGCGGCTGATAGACCTCCAGCCCCTGTGTCAGGGCATATTCCTTTACAGGCGATAAGGCAAGCTTGTGTCCGCGGTTTTTAGGCTTGTCCGGCTGGGTGAAAACGCCGCAGATCTCATGCCCGTCCTCTACAAGACGCCTCAAAGACGCAACAGCAAAATCCGGCGTACCCATAAATAAAATGCGCATGGATTACTCCCCTTCCTCTTCTTCCAGATAGGTCCGGAGCTCTTCGTCCGTCAGGAAGTGGTCGATGTGCTCCACAAACAGGTGACCGTCCAGATGCTCCAGCTCATGGCAGAATGCACGGGCAGTCAGCTCTTCCCTCTCCAGCTCAAACCAGTTGCCGAAGCGGTCCTGTGCCCGGACTTTCACCTTGTAGGGACGAGTCACGATGCCCCACTTGCCGGGGACGCTGAGACAGCCCTCCAAACCAGTCTGCTCGCCACTGGCAGAGACAATGGTGGGGTTGATCAGCTCCACATAGCTCTCCGTCCGCTCGTCCAGAACCAGGCAGCAGCGGCGCAGTACACCCACCTGTGGGGCAGCCAGGCCGGCGCCGTTGGCTTCCGCCAGCGTATCACACATATCATCCAGCAGCTGATGCAGCCGGGGCCCGAAAGCAGTAACAGGACGACACACCTTATTCAGGCACTCATCGCCCTCAACGACAATATTCCGTAATGCCATGTCTTTTGACCTCCCTGAACCGACTCACTCCATGGTGTTGCAGTCCACAAAAATATTTAATCCGCGGTTTGCGCGGTCTCGTCCAAAGTTCTGTAAAATCCAGCTCACCCGGGCACGGGTGGGCTTGTCGTTCTTCCCAACCAGCAAAACCCGGTAGCGGAAGCGATTATTAAGCTTGAGCACCGGCGCAGGAGCCGGACCCAAAATCTCCGGTTCCGTGGCTGCCAGTTCCGGTGTTGCAGCCAGCTGCCGCAGCAGTTCACGCACTCCGGCAGCAGCCCGCAGGGCTGCTCCCTCATCGGTTCCGGAAATGGTGAAGGTAAACAGATCCGCAAAGGGCGGATATCTCCGTAGCCGCCTCATCCGAATCTCCCCCTTATAAAAGGAGGCATAATCCTGATTGGCCGCACACCGAATCACATCGTTTTCCGGTGTGTAGGTCTGGATCACCGCACGGCCCAGCTTCTCACCTCGCCCAGCACGGCCCACAACCTGTGTCAGCAGGCTGAACGTGCGTTCCGCAGCACGGTAATGGTCCACATAGAGTGACAGATCTGCCGAAAGAACCCCCACCAGCGTCACATTTTCAAAATTCAGCCCCTTGGCCACCATCTGTGTCCCCAGAAGAATGGGAATCCGCTGGGATTGAAACCGCTCCAGAATCTTCTCGGTACCGGCAGCGGCAGTATCCGCATCCATCCGCAGGACCTCCACTCCGGGAAACAGCTCATGCAGTTCCTGTTCCACCTTCTGCGTGCCTGCCCCCACCTGCTTCATCAATCCGCCGCAGACGGGGCAGCGCTCCGGAGTACGTTCCGAGTGGCCGCAATAGTGACACATCAGCCGCCCGTTGGCGGAGTGATAGGTCAGGGCCACGCTGCATCTGGGACATTCCGGAACGTGGCCGCATTCGCCGCACAGCAGCATCCGACTGCTTCCACGGCGATTCAGAAACAGGATGCTCTGTTCTCCCCGCTGGATGTTCTTTTCCAGCTCCTGACGCAAAATTTCGCCTATCATGCCGGGATTTCCAGCCCGGATCTCCTGACGAAGATCTGCAATCAGGACCTGCGGCAGTGCGTGCTCATTATACCGCTTTCGCAGCAGCGCATGGTGGTACGCACCGCTCTCCGCAGCCCACTCACTCTCCACAGCTGGTGTGGCAGAACCCAAAACCAGGGTTGCTCTATCCCTTGCGCACAAATACTTGGCAATGTCTCGGGTATGGTAGCGGGGTGGATTTTCCGACTGATAGCTCCCTTCCTGCTCCTCATCCAGAACAATGAGTCCCAGGTGATCCAGCGGTGCAAAAATGGCCGAGCGGGTCCCCAGCACCACCTGCACCTCTCCCCTGCGGATTCGCTTCCACTGGTCGTAGCGGTTTGTCATCCGCAGTCCGCTGTGGAGCATGGCTACCTTCTCCCCAAAATATGAGGTAAATTTCTCCATCATCTGGGGGGTCAGCACAATTTCAGGAACCAAAACTATGGCTGTCCGGCCCTGATTCAGGATTTCCTGAACCAGCCGAAGATAAACCTGTGTCTTTCCGCTCCCTGTAACACCCTCCAGCAGGAGCGCCTCTGGTTTTCCGCTGCGAGTCAGTTCCGAAATCTGCTCGAAGGCCGCCTGCTGTTCCTCGTTCAACACAATGGGAGCACCTGGTGGGACCTCTCGGGGCGGCGGAATGCGCAGTTCTTCCTCCTGGTCAAACCGGACCAGGCCGGATTTTTCCAGGCTCCTGAGTGTCTGCATAGAGGCACCGGTGAAATAGCATACATCTGATGCAGCCACCTTTCCGACGCTGGTCAGCAGAAGCACCACCTCATAGCGCATGGGAGCCGATTTCCGCCGCGGCTCCACAACGGCCAGCGCCTCCTCAGCGCTGACAGCCAGTTCTACCGTGCGGCGCATTTTGTCTGTCACCGTCCGGCGTCCAAAGGTCTCACACACCAGTGCGCCCGCCTTCTTCAAGGCCTTCAGGGTCGTGTCAACATCCTCACCGCACTGTCGGTGCAGCAGCTCAAGCTCGGCGCTGCCCGTCCCGCCAAACAGCACGTCCAGCACCGCTGGGGCCCGCTTCACCTTCTGGCAGAGACTCTCCGCCTCTGCTCGCTCCATGCCCTCTGCCACATGCCAGACCTCCCGATAGTGATACCAAAGTCCTGCCGGCAGGATGGTCTTGATAGCCTCGTACAATGTGCAGAAATATCGCTGCCGCATCCAGAGTGCCAGAGCGATCTCCTTCTCACCCAGCACCGCTTCCTGATCCAGCACTGCCTTGAGGGGCTTGAGTCCGGCTTCTTTCACGCCAGTCTCTCTGGCCAGGATCAGTCCCTCGCTCTCTCGGTTACCCTTTCCAAAGGGAACTGTGACGCGACATCCCACTTGTGCCCTCTCCAGCAGTTCCTGAGGCACCAGATAGGAATAGGGCTTATCAATGGAATAGGGCGCGGCGCTGACCGCGACTTTTACAATCTCAGCGGTCTCCATGCCTCGCCCTCCTCCGGTCGTTGATTAGTCGTTCTCTTCTTCGATGGTCAGATCCATGCTGCTGGCGTCCAGCTTGCCGTCCGCAACCTCGTGGATTGCCAAAGTCACGGGCTTATCATCCAGATGTTCGCCGGTCTCATCGGCCACGTCGGCAATCTGGCGGGCGCGGCGTGCCACCACGTTGACCAGCATGTAGCGGTTGGGGACATAAGAAGTCAGCTTACTCATAGCGGGATATAACATCATAATAATTACCTTCCATTCTGCCGTTTACGGCGAAAAATTGTTGATTCGATTGCAGCTTATTTGGCACTGATGATTTCCATACGATCCTGGGGCTTGCAGTGCTCCGCTGTCATAATGGCATCCAACTCATTGACGGCATTTTCCACCGTGTCATTGATGACAAAGTAGTCATAGGTATGGGCAGTCTGGAATTCTACCTTTGCCCGGAGCAAACGCTTCTGGATCTTATCCGGAGTATCGGTGCCCCGTTCCGTCAGGCGGCGCTCCAGCTCTCCCCAAGAAGGAGGCGCAATAAATATCCGAACTGTCTCAGGACGCTTGCTGGTAACCTGGATGGCACCCTGGACCTCAATGTCGAGAATGACATCCTTGCCCTCAATCATGGCAGCGTCCACATACCGTTTCGGAGTACCGTAGAAGTTGCCCACGTACTCGGCATACTCCAGGAACTCATCCTTTGCAATCCATTCCCGGAAGGTGTCCACATTCAGAAAATGATAGTGGATGCCGTCCTCCTCACCGGGCCGCGGCTCTCTGGTGGTGGCGGATACGGAAAAATACAGGTTCTTCCGCTTCTCCAACAGTGCATGCAGCACCGTACTCTTACCCACCCCGGACGGGCCGGAGATAATAAAGGTCTTTCCCTTGTTCATACTTCCTCGCTCTCCTCTGACACGTCAAAAATGTTTCCAAATTTCTCCGGCGGCAGTGCCGAAAGGATGACATGGTCACTATCCATAATAAATATCGATGCAGTTTTTCGACCATATGTGGCATCGATGAGCATTCCTCGCTCCCGGGTCTCCTGCACCATGCGCTTTATAGGCGCAGAATCAGGGCTGACAATGGCCACCAATCGCTCCTGTGAGACCAGATTTCCAAATCCAATGTTGATGAGCTTCATGGCATTACTCCACGTTCTGGACCTGCTCCCGCATCTTCTCCACTTCGGCCTTCAGGCCAACTACCACCTGGGCAATGGCAACATCGTTGCACTTGGAGCCAATGGTGTTGGACTCCCGGTTGACCTCCTGGATCAGGAAGTCCATCTTCCGCCCCATAGGCTCGTTGGACTCCAGCATGGTCCGCAGCTGAGCCACATGACTGCGCAGGCGAACCGTTTCCTCGTCCACCGCCACCTTATCGGCATAGATTGCAGCCTCTGTCAGGATACGCTGCTCATCAATGGAAGTGCTCTGGAGCACCTCCTGCATCCGTGCCCTCAGCTTGGCCCGGTACTCTGCCACGGTTGCGGGAGAGCGGGCCTCCACCTGCGTGGTGTAGTTTTCGATGTAGGTCAGGCGGTTTCCAATGTCCTCCGCCAGCTTCTTTCCCTCCACAGCGCGCATCTCATTATACGTGGTCAGTGCCTGCTCCAGCACGGCACAGATATCGGTGCTGACCGTTTCCAGATCCTCATCAGCCTTGGTGACTGTGAGTACATCAGGATAGCGGGACAGCAGCTCCGGCGTCACGTTGGCCGAAGTTCCGGTCACCTCGGCCAGCTCCAGCAGTGCATCCCGGTAGCTGGCAGCCAGCTCCCGATTGACGGTGACCTTTGCCACATCCGCTGCGGAAGCATCCACTGTGATATACACATCCACTTTACCGCGGGAAACAAATTTTTGCACACCGGACTTCACCGCATCCTCTGCAAATGCGTACATCCTGGGCATCTTAACCGCACAGTCCAGATACCGGTTGTTGACGGAGCGAACCTCCACCGTGATATCCCGCTTATTGCGGATTTCTCTTGCCCGGCCATAGCCAGTCATACTCTTGATCAAAATTCTTCCTCCTATCCTCTATCAGCAGCAGAACCAGTAACCGCTGCCGCTGCAAAGCGTGTACGCACAGCACAGGCTCAGGCAGGGATTCCCACCGCACAGGTCCGTTCCGAACGCACCCCCATTGGGGTGGTAGGCGGTTCTGGTACCATTCTCCATAAAGCTCAATGCCTGACGGAATTCCGGATTGTTGGGTTCCATCTGACAAGCTGTCTCATAATAGCGCTTGGCCTCGTCCATCCAGCCACGGCGATAGCACACCGCTCCGCGCAGGAAGTTCCACTCGGCGTTGTGGTTGCTGTAGTTGGCTAACAGGGCCTCTGCCCGTCCAAGATCGCCGGAGTTGATGGCTATGCGCACCTGCTGCAAAACAGAGCTGCTGCCCTGACTGCTGTACTGCTGGTAGCCGCCATAGGACTGACCGCCGTAGCCGTACGAGGAGGACGCATTGGATGCCGGCCCTCTGCCGCTGCGCTGCTTATTGATCTCCTCATAGGCAGCATTGATTTCTTTCATCTTCTCCTGGGCCAGATCCGCCAGGGGATTATCATGATAGTTGTCCGGGTGATACTTCCGCGCCAACTCCCGATATGCCTTTTTGATTTCATCGTCTGAGGCGTCTGGGGAGACGCCAAGGACCTGATAAGGGTCATTCATGTGGTTTCCTCAACCTTCTTGTGTTCTTTCTTGATTCCTCTTGTCATTGGACGAAATGATCCGTCCAAAACCGCTTTTCCAACCTGAAAAAGGCCGGTATAGAGGGTACCTTGCAAAATCGGCGTCCAAACGCCGAAAGGGATCAACTCAAAGGCGGTGGTCATCATGTGGATGGAGTGGTCCAGAGAAGCTGTGAATTCCCGGCGGCTCTCCGGAGTCCAGGTTCCATTTTTCAGACCGAATCGCAGAGCCACGGGATTATAGTTCCCGCTTTCCGCATCTTTTTTCAAATCGTCCGCCGCATCCACCAGATACACCCAGCGGCCCAGATGGTAAAGCAGCTGATGGAGCACCCGCTGCCGGACAGGATCTCCGATCTCTCCGGCAGCACCTGCCAGGAGCCCGGCAAAGGTATCCGCCGCCCGATCCATGGAATCGCATCGCTCTCGCTCCAACTGCGCCAAAAGGTTCAGATGCTCCCGTGTACATGCATCAAATCCCGGCCTGGCTGCCGCAGCCTTCTGATAGGCCGGTTCCAGGACCTTGGAAAGGCCCCGATACTTGAGACCGTGGAGCCAGTCATGGTCTTCCACTCCGTCCCGCAGCTGCCAATAGGCCAGGATCACACTCTCGTCTGCCGCCAACACCATGGCGGGTGTTGATGTCCGGTACGCATGCTGCCGGAAGGGGCTGGCCATGCACCGCGCCTTGGCGGCACCGCCCTCATCCCCCTCCGACAACAGGATTGCCAAAAAAGTAAAATCGTAATTCAGGATAAACCGGGCTGCCTGACCGTATCGCTCACCCAAAGTATGACAGAGTCCGCAGTAGACCTGCCGGAATCGCTCCGTCTCCCGCTCCGAAAGGAGCTGCAGGGGAGGCCGTACATACCCATACATGCCTAGAAGATCCGGACGATGGTAAAGGACAAACCGCCCTTTGCCCGCAGCCGCCGATCATACATCACAGCAAAAACCAAACCCAGGACAGCACCCAGGACGGCCATCGTATACTGGATGGCAACGCTGGGTGTCAGAACTGCTGTGATAAAATAGCCCAACAGGAACAGCACCACAGGAATCAGATACACAAAGGCAACAATACGAAGCATTTTGTTGGTATCGCTCTCCACCACGACCTTTTGACCTGGGCGGGCATCGCAGGTATTCACAGCACGCACATACACTGCGGAGCCGGAGATGCCGCATCCGGCACACTCCTCACAGTCATGACCGCAGGCGGACTTCCGGGGCACGGAGATTTCGGCGTGCTCTGCGTCAAGGATTCGTTCTACAGTTGCAATCTGGGTCATTCTTCTTCTCCTGTCATTCCTGGTTCCTGCTGGCCATGCGAGGGAGGCTGTTCCTCGTGTTTTTCACGGATGACCACGCGAACTTCGTATGTTCCATAAATTCCGATGTCTCCGCTGCCGGTCACACGCACCTGGGCGGGAACCGTATAGCTGCCGGATGCCGCACCGTAATCAGCCAGATCCGCCAGAATGGTAATATGTTCCGGAGTCACGGCACCCACATCCGCAGCGGTGCCAAACAGGGATACCGTCAATTCCTCTGTCAGAATATCAACGACCTTGCCATCTGGCAGATTCTCATAGACAAAATGATTTGTGGTCATATGCTTGCTGGTGATGTCCTTGAAAGAAATCGTCACGGTTGCGCGGGTCACGCCGCTGAGATTCGTACAGCCCTCCGGCACCGTAATGGGATAGGTAAAGGAGGCTGTTCCGGTCTGGTTCACCAGATCCAGCAGGTTAAACTCGCTGAGGATGATGGCATCCACATCGTTGAGCTGAGAGGCATCGCCGGACACTGTAATGGTAGATGGCTTGATGTCCACATTGATGTTTCTCTTCCGGGCACCGGGTGCTTCCTTGAAGTCCACCGCCAGCCGCAGCTCCTTGGCAACAGAGACGGGCATAGAGACTTCGACCTCCTGGACCGTGGAGCGGATGCCCACGCCGCTGACTTCCTCATCATTCGAATCATAGAACTTGATTGGCAACGACTCGGACACAGAAGAAACCGCATCATCGCCAATGTCCAGAACAACCTTGGCGTAGCTGACCGGGTCAATATCCACAGCCTGGCCCCAGATCTCGATACTGGTTTCAGAGAGCTGAACCTGACCGGCAGAATACCCCTCCGCCACATTGCCACGGAGCAGGCAGCGCACCTCGATGGTCCTGCTGTTAAGCTCCTTAATATTGACCGTAGCAGCCAGAGGATTCATTTCCTTGAGCATGCCCTGGGTAATGGTGATGCGCTGACCACTCAGCAGTCGGTAACCATTATATGTCAGTCTGGGCTGGACCGTCTGCACACCGGCAGCCGTAATATCCGAGAGATCTGCCACCACATGAATTTTATCAGGATCAATGTCCGCGATCATCGTGCGGGTCGCTTCCAGCTGAATATCCACAGTCTGGTCTGAGTCCTCCTCCACCAGCATCAGGCCGTGATCCATCAAAGCCTCTTCGTGAATATACTCAATTGGAATGTTCTCAAATTCTTTTTTGTGTAAACGAGGGTTTCCATTGTCCCCCACATTGTCAACAAAGAGCCAAATCACCAGCGCTACAAACACGGCCATCGCCAGATACAGTGCCTTGCGGGCATTCTGATTTTCATTCCGCATTGTCAGACCCTCCGTTCTTCTTGCCGCTCCGCAGCAGATTCGTCAGGCTGAACTTTGGCTTGTCCCCTTCGAACTCATCCTGCGGAAGCAGCTCGTTCCGCAGAATGTTTCCCAGGATCTCCGGCTTTAGATGACGCCGCAGCATACCACCAATGGCCACAGAGATGGCACCGCTCTCTTCAGAGACAATTACCACCACAGCATCAGAGTTTTCACTCATGCCGATGCCAGCGCGGTGACGCATACCCAAATCCCGGGACAAGTTCACATTTTTGCTCAGAGGCAGCATGCAGCCGGCGCCCAGGACCCGTCCATGTCGGACGATGACCGCACCATCGTGCATGGGAGCTTTCACAAAGAAAATATTTTTCAGCAGCTCGCTGGACACAGCGGCATCCAGCACGGTACCGCTGCGAACCATGTCATTGAGCAGAATCTCCCTCTCAAAGACAATCAGTGCACCCGTTCGGGTCTGAGACATATCTGTGCAGGCCAGGACCGTCTGATTGATGGTCTGGTCCAATACATCCCCGGATACGGTATGGGTAAAAAAGTCAATGAAGCGCTTGCTGCCCATCTCCTCCAGAATCCGGCGAATCTCCGGCTGAAACAGGATAATCAGTGCCAGAACACCCATCTCCACCATCTTGCTCATGATATAGTTGATACCACTGAGCTTGAAAACTGAGGAGAGCACAAGAGCCGCCAAAAAAACGAACAAGCCCTTGAGAAGGCTGGCCGCTTTCGTGCTCTGCACCAGCATCAGCACCTTGTACAGCACAAACACCATGATGCCAATATCCAAAATATCCGTCAATTTGATTGTCATCAGATATCGCCAAATCCAGGCAATCAATACCGTGATGTTCAATTCCATTTTGACATCATCATCCCTTTCAGGCCGTGAATACATTGATTCTTAGATTATATAAAAAATAGCCGGAAATTGCAAGGCAATCCGCGGCAAAATTCACGGACTGTTTAGAAAAATCATCCCAAACAACCAGTCATTACCTGTAAAAAACGACGGACATCCTCTTCCTTGTTGGCTCTGGAAAAGCTGGCCCGTACTGTGCCTGTTTCCAGCGTTCCTGCGCTTTTGTGCGCCAAAGGCGCACAGTGAAAACCTGCCCGAACGGCGATTCCCTGAACTGCCAGCGTACCTGCAAGCATCTCCGGTTCCTGCCCAGCCACCGTAAAGGAGAGTACACCGGTCTGGGCATGCAGGCCTGGCAGTGCAAAGACACGAACGCCCGGCATTCGTTTCAGTCCTTCTGCCGCCTGCAAAGCCAGCAGCCTCTCCCATCGGCAAATATCTGCAATTCCCTCCCGTTTCAGGAAGCGAACACCGGCCAACAGGCCCGCGATACCAGGCATATTATGGGTCCCGGCCTCCAGCCGGTCCGGCAGAAAGTCCGGCATCTCCTGCTGCAGGGACAGGCTGCCTGTGCCGCCCTCCAGCAAGGAACGGGTTCGAACCTCTCTTCCGCAGAGCAGCACACCGGTCCCCTGGGGGCCATAGAGGCCCTTATGACCCGGCATTGCAATAAAAGCCGCACCCAGTTCCTCCAAATCCAGCGGCAGAACCCCCGCAGACTGGGAAGCGTCCACAATCAGAGGGACACCACGGTTCCGACAGATTGCCGCCACCGCTTCCACCGGCTGAATGAACCCAAATACGTTGGACACGTGGTTGCAGATCACGGCGTCCACTCCCGGGACAACGAGCTGTGCAAACGCCTCCGATACCTGCTCTGGATGGAAAAGCGGTGCTGCCGCAACGGACACGCGGGCGCCCAGCGCCGCCAGGGGTCTGGTAACCGCATTGTGCTCATAACCAGAGATCACCGCCCGTCCGCCCGGTGGTACCAGACTCTTGATGGCCATGTTCAGAGCGTGGGTGGCATTCATGGTAAACACCACTCGTTCCGGCTCTGCCACATGAAAAAGCTCTGCCAGCTCACAACGACAGGTATACGCTGTTTCGGCCGCCCGCATAGCAGCCGGATATCCGCCGCGTCCTGGGGAACTCAGTGTCTGCATAGCCTCCGCCACGGCCTGGGCCACCTCCGGCGGTTTTTGAAATGTGGTAGCCGCACTATCCAGGTAGATCACAGCGTCACCTCCTGATAGGTTCCATTTTGATAGAGATATACCCGCTCGGGTTCCACAGATGCCCATCGTAGGGTCAGCAGCACTGCAGTCAGATCGCCGCACAAAATTTGGAGCGCATATCCGCAGCCACCCTGCGAAATGGACGGATGAGCACGCACGATCTGGCTGCGCAAGCCCACCTTCTCCAAGGCACGCTGCATATGCTGGGCCTGGGTAATGGACTGAGCTGTTAACAGATAAAATTTCACAGAGACTCCTCCTCTCCCCTCCATTTTATGCGGTGCTACACGAAGGGTGAAATGATGAGACGAGAAGAGCGGAAACATGATATTATGATCATGTTTCCGCTCAAAAAATCATTCTGTTTTTTCCAGGAGCACCACCGCGTGGGCAGCCATACCGGAGCCGTCGCCAGTGAAGCCCAGCCCCTCCTCGGTGGTGGCCTTCACATTCACCTGCTCCGCGTCAATGTCCAGCGCAGCAGCCAGATTTTCCGCCATGCGCTGTTTGTAAGGCCCCACCTTGGGTGCCTGCGCCAGCAATGCCGCATCAATGTTCACAACCGCATAGTGCTTCTCCTGCAGCAGCTTTCCAACCGCGGAGAGCAGCTTTAAGCTGGAAATTCCACAGTAGGCAGGGTCCGTATCCGGAAACAGCTTGCCGATATCCCCCAGCCGGGCCGCACCGGTCAGTGCGTCCATCACCGCATGGGTCAGAACATCTGCGTCAGAATGACCCAGTAGGCCCTTTTCCCAGGGAATCTCCACTCCACCCAAAATCAGTGACCGGCCTTCTACGAGGCGGTGTACATCATAACCGTGTCCAATGCGCAAATTTGTCATTTTCTGGTCTTCCTCTCTGCCAGAATGGCCTGGGCCACCACCAGATCGATGGGTGTAGTGATCTTCAAATTTTCCTCGTCACCCTCCACCAGATAGACCTGCTTCCCCAGCAGCTCCACAGCAGAGCAGTCATCCGTGATCGGAAGTTCCTGCTCGATGGCATTTTGGAGGGCGGCCTTCAGAAGATCCGTCTGGAATACCTGCGGCGTCTGCACCGCCCGGAGTGTGTCTCGATCCGGTGTCTCCACTACAGAACCATCCTCCCGAACCACCTTGACGGTGTCTTTTACCGAGATTGCAGGGGCCGCAGCACCGCAGTGCTCTGCGGCCTCAACGACACGGTCAATCATCTCCGGCAGCACCAGCGGCCGCGCACCGTCCTGAACCGCCAGAAGCTCCGTTTTGGAGCCTGCCTCCAGTGCGGCCTGCAAAACGGAGCGGGCCCGGTCAGCACCGCCCCGCACCACTTTGGTGCATTTGGTGATCTGATAGTCCCGGCACAGCTGGGAGGTTTGTACCAGGTCCTCCTCCCTGGTGGCAACAATGATCTCATCCACACGGGATGACAGCTCAAGCGACATCAACGTCCGTACCAACACTGGAACGCCGTCCAGATCCTGCAGCAGCTTGTTGACGCCGCCCATACGGGAGGAACTGCCTGCAGCTGCCACCAGCGCCGCGCAGCGCGGGCGGCGGGTCTGCCGCCATTTTTTAAATAACGCTTTCATAGAAAGCTCCCTTCCTGTGGGATCAGCTTGCGGTCTGCATCATGGCACGATCCACTCTGGCCTCAATGTCCTTATACTCCGCTTTTTCCGATAGGACGATCTCAGAAATCATGATTTGCTTGGCATTGTGCAGCATTTTGCGCTCACCAGTGGATAGCCCCCGTCGTTTCTCCCGGTGCATCAGGGTGCGAATCACACGGGCCACCTCATAGAGGTCACCGCTTTTCAAGCGCTGCATATTTTCCTGGTAGCGCTTATTCCAGTTGCTGTTGGTGTCGATCTCCAGAGACGGAATGGTGCGGATCAGCTCCTCCGCCTCCTCGGGAGAGACAATCGGCCGTACACCGATGGCCTCGCTGTTGGCTACGGGGATTTTCAAAACTAGTCCCCCCATGGGCATCTTAAATACATAGTATGCCTGTGCGACTCCAGCAATTCTCTCCTGAACGATGGAGTCAATTACACCAGCACCATGCATGGGATGCACGACCAGGTCTCCAATGCTGAACATGATTAGCCCCTTCCTCATCCGATCATAGCGGAACGTGGTTCCAGCTTTTGTAGTTCGCCTTCTCTTTCGCATATATACAAATAGTATACCGCTTTTCAGCGCATATTACAAGCATTTTTCCCTTTGTTTTCTTTCATTTCCAAACTATTCCAAACAATTTATGATAAAAACGGCGGACAGCTTGTGCTGTCCGCCATTTTGAATTGCACTTTGACAAGAATTACTTCTTGTTGGAACGACGCCAAATGTGCATCTTCTCTGCTTCCTGGATAAGCTCCTCACGGAAGTCAGGGTGAGCAATGTTAATGAGCTGCTCAGCTCGCTCCCAAGTCGACAGACCCTTCAGGCAAACCATGCCATACTCGGTGACGATATAGTGACCGCAGGTACGGGGATCGGTCACTACGCTGCCATTGGTCAGCGTGGGAACGATACGGCTCTTGGTCACGCCGTCCTTACCGGTCACAGTAGAGGACATGCAGATAAAGCTCTTGCCACCCTTGGACAGGTAAGCGCCCATGACGAAGTCCAACTGCCCGCCGGTACCAGAGATATGCTTGGTGCCGGCAGTCTCGGCGTTGACCTGGCCGAACAGGTCCATGTCGATGGCATTGTTGATGGAGATGAAGTTGTCGATCTGGCTGATGACAAAGGGATCGTTGGTGTAGTCCACAGGAGCAGCCATAACCTCAGGGTTGCGGTCCATGTAGTCATACAGCTTCTTGGAGCCTGCGGCGAACGCATAGACCTGACGGCCCTTGTCAACGTTCTTGTACTTACCGGTGATCTTGCCAGCCATAGCCATATCCACGAAGCCATCCACATACATCTCCGTATGAACAGCCAGATCCTTCAGATCGGACTGAGCAATCATAGAGCCGATGGTATTGGGCATGCCGCCGATACCCAGCTGCAGGCAGGCACCATTGGGGATCTGAGGAACGACCAGGTTAGCCACAGCCGTGTCCACAGCGGAAGGAGCTGCATTGCCGCCGCCAAGCTCGGCCACAGGAGTACCCTCGGTCTCCACAACGTAATCAACGTCGCGGATGTTGATCTCGGTGCCGGTCAGCCCAAAGACCCAAGGCATCATGGGGTTGACTTCCACGATGATCTTCTTGGCCTTATCCAGCATATCAGCCAGGTGAGATGCGCCCAAAGCAAAGCTGAAGTTACCGTGGCTGTCCATGGGGGTGACCTGGATCATGGCCACATCGACCTCCACGTTCTCACGATAAAAACGGGGCAGCTCAGAATAGCGCATGGGGCTGAAGTACCCCATTCCCTTCTGAATGATCTTACGGTCAACACCAGAGCAGTGCCAGGAGTTCCAGGTGAAGTGCTCAGCAGCATCATCAGCCTTGGCAATCTCTGGCATCCACATGGTAACGCCGCCGCGGACCTTCACATCATACAGCTCATCCTTACGGGCGGCCAGAGCCTTATCCAGAGCTACGGGATGGTTGGTGCACCAGCCATAGTCCACCCAGTCGCCAGACTTGACGATTTTGACAGCCTCTTCAGCCGTTGCCAGCTTCTGTCTATACATCTCCTGATAACTCATGTCATTTCCTCCTAAGTTTCATTTTGATTCACAATTCGTAAAAACAAACAAGTCATGCCATAGTTCTTGAAAATTATACCATGTGCAAGCTCACAATGCAATCGAAAACGTGAAAAAAATCACAAGTATTTATAAAAAAGAGGCAAGCCCTGTGAGCTTACCTCTTTTGAAGCTGGAATTACTCCTCGACGGGAGCCTCCTGATCATCATACTCATCTGCAGCGGGAGCCAGCAGAGCGCGGATGGACAGAGAAATCTTTTTCTTCTCTTCGTCGATCGCGGTGATTTTTGCATCAACGATCTGACCCTCAGACAGGACATCCTCAGGCTTTTCGATGCGGCGATCAGCAATCTGAGAGATGTGGATCAGACCGTCAACGCCGGGAACAACCTCAGCAAATGCGCCGAAGGTCATCAGCTTGACGATACGGACAGAGGCGACATCACCCACGCCGTACTTGCTCATGAAGACATCCCAGGGGTCGACGCTACGATCCTTGACACCCAAAGAGATCTTGTGCTTCTCAGCATCAAAGGAAATGACGTACACCTCCAGGGTGTCGCCAACCTTGCAGACCTCAGCGGGGGTCTTGATGCGGCTCCAGGACAGCTCGGAGATATGGACCATGCCGTCCACGCCGCCGATGTCAACAAACACGCCGTAAGAAGTCATGGACTTGACGGTACCGGTGTAACGCTTTCCTTCCTCAATGTTGGCCCAGACTTCCTCCTGAGCGGCTCTGCGAGCCTCATCAGTGACGGAACGGATGGAGCCCACCACACGGCGGCGAGCACGGTTAACCTCGGTAATGCGCAGCTGGACCTTGCTCTTGATCATAGCGGACAGGTCAGCACCGCGGGGCTGGCCGCTCTGAGAAGCGGGGACGAACACACGCACGCCCTTGACAGAGACGACAATGCCGCCCTTGTTCTCCTCGGTAACAATACCCTCCATGACGGTCTTGTCCTCGACAGCCTGCTCAATGTTCTCCCAGACCTTAACGGCGTCTAGACGCTTCTTGGAGAGCTCAGCATAGCCCTCAACGTCATTGACTCGGACAATGTAGGTCTCGATCTCGTCGCCGACCTTGACAATGTCCTCGGGCTTGGCATTAGGATCATCGCTCAGCTCGCTGAGACGGATGTAAGCTGCCTGCTTTGCGCCAACATCGACCTGCACCTCAGTGGGGGTGATGGCCGTAACGATACCGGTGACCTTCTCTCCTGTATTTAAAGTTTTGAAAGACTGATTCAGTAATTCCTCGAAGGACTCCTCGGTGCCCTCGGCCGCTTTGATTTCTTCGCTCATCGTTGCATATACCTCCTTAATAATGCCCGCAGGTGTGGACGCACCGGCCGTCAGACCGGCAGACACACATCCGTCCAGAAAATCTGCGGGAAGCTCATCCGCATTCTCCACCTGGAGGACCCGGCTGCATTTTCCCCTGCAGATTTCCGCAAGATGCTTTGTGTTTGCGCTCTTTCGGTCGCCCACCACAACCATCACGTCAACCCGACCGGCAATCTCCGCCGCCTCTGATTGTCGCTTATGCGTAGCATTGCATATTGTATCAAAGATTTTGACATTTGTACACTCTTTTTTTATGATTTTACAGGAAGTTTCAAAAAGTTCACGAATGCATGTGGTCTGTGCCACTACCGTAATGGGGATTTCCCGCCGTTTCGGATCTTCGGCAAGCCAGGAAGCCACGGATTCCGGTCCCTCAAAGACCAGTGCATCCTGCCGCCAGCTGGCAACGCCAACTACCTCCGGGTGCTGCGGCTCGCCGATGATGACTGCCCGACGGCCTTCTTCCCCTGTTTCGGCCACCAGCTTCTGGATTCGAATCACGTTGGGACAGGTGGCATTGACACACCGGACGCCACGCGCCTCCAGTGCGTCCAGTGTACTCTTCAGCTCACCGTGAGAGCGGATCACCACGGTTTCCCCGCTCCCGATCGATGCCGGGTCTGCCGTCTTGCGAACGCCCAGGGATTCCAGCTCCTCTACCACGTGGGTATTGTGGATCAAATCACCCAGCATCCAGCAGCCGCCAGTCTCACGCCCCGTCTTCTCCGCCAGCTCTACCGCCCGCTTCACACCGTAGCAGAATCCGGCGCTCTCCGCCAAAATTACCGCATTACTCAAGAGGCGCACCTCCAATTTTCTGCCCTCCCAGTGCATAGGCCGCCGCCAGCAGATCATCCGCGATTTTCTGCATCTCCTCTGCAGTCCCGTGACGTCCAGTATAAACCGGCTCATAGGGATCGCCAAAGATCAGGCGGGTCCGGTGGAACAACTTCTTTTCGCCATCCACAAAAACAGGCACCAGAATGGCACCGGTGCGCACGCCAATCATAGCCGCACCGCCCTTGGCGTGGGCAGGCAGGCCATCAGCTGATCCAATGCCGTTGCGAATGACCGTGCCCTCTGGAAAAATCAGCAGGTTGTCGCCGCTCTTTATGATCTGGATAGCCGTCTTGACAGCCTGAATATCTGTATTGCCCCGGCTCACCGGAAACGCGCCCAGCTTTCGGAACAGCCAGTTCAGAAATGCATTTCTGAAAAGTTCCTCTTTGGCCATGGCGTGCAGCCGGTAATTCTTGGGCAGATGCAGTCCAATCACAAGAGGGTCCCAGTTGCTGGAGTGATTGGCACACAGGAGCACTCCGTGCTTGGGCAGCTTCTCAATTCCCTCTACCGTAACCGGGTGCAAAATTCTCAAAATCAGCCCTACCACGTAGTAAGCCAGCACATAAAAGCCGTTGATGGGTTTCATTCTGCCGTCCTTTCCCGGATCAGCCGGAGAAGAGCTTGTTCGCTCTCCCGGAAATCCAGCTCTGTTGTGTCCAGCAGCACCGCATCCTCCGCTTGGCGGAGAGGGGCTGCTGCTCGGTGGGAGTCGTTGTAGTCCCGTTCTTCAATCTCACGGAGCACCTTCTCAAAGGGCTCGTCCATGCCCCGCTGCTGCAATTCCAGCATCCGGCGGCGGGCACGCTCCTCCGCAGAGGCAACGAGGAAAATCTTCACGGTGGCATCGGGCAGCACTACAGTGCCGATATCCCGGCCGTCCATCACCACATTGTGCGTGCGGGCTAGCTCACGTTGCATCTCCAACAGATACTCCCGGACAGCCGGATAGGCAGAGACAGCGGAGGCTGCCATGGAGACCTGGGGCGTGCGAATCCGCTCCGTCACGTCCTCCCCGCCCACCAGCATATGCTGCAGGCCATCCTCGCCATAGGTCAGCTCCACCCGCACTTCAGGAAGGCGGGCAACCACGGCTGCCTCGTCCTTCACATCGATTCCTTGGACACACATATCGTAGCCGATGGACCGATAGATGGCGCCGGTGTCCACATAAAGATACCCCAATGTCGAGGCGATGCTTCGTGCCAGGGTGCTCTTTCCGGCACCGGAGGGACCATCAATGGCAATGCTCACGGTTTTCAAATGTCTCACTCCTGTTCTCTTTGTTCAGATGCGGCAATGCCAGCAGCTCTGCCTGTCGCCCAGGCGATTTGCAGATTAAATCCCCCGGTATAAGCGTCCACATCAATCAATTCCCCTGCAAAGTATAACCCCTTTACAATCTTTGATTCCATAGTCGCCGGATCAATTTCTTTGGTCTTAACGCCACCAGAAGTCACAATAGCGTCTGTGACTGGACAAGGTCCTGCAATATCCACCGGAAAATGCTTTAAGTGCTGCAAGAGGACACGCCGCTGCTCCCGGGTCAGCTCATGGACCTTCTGGTGAGGCGGGATCTGTGTGTCCTCCACCAGCACCGGGATCAGCTTCTGGGGCAGCAGATCCACCAGGGCGTTGCAGAAGTCCTGGTTGGCATGCTTTTCAAAATCAGTCAGAAGTCTCTTATCCAACTTCTGTTCATCCAGAGCCGGCTTCAGGTCGATCTCCAGCCGATAGTTCTTCTTGTCGAAGTGGCGCATATGGGCAGATGCGGAAAGTACCAGCGGTCCGGTGACGCCAAAGTGGGTGAACATCATCTCCCCGAAATCAGTGTAGATTTTCTTCTGATTTTCGTAAACTGTCAGGCTTACGTTTCGCAAGCTCAGTCCCTGCATCCGGGCACATCGCTGGCCCTTCTCCTTCAAGGGAACCAGAGAGCCCTGGAGAGGTGTCACCGTGTGACCAGCTTCCCGCGCCATGCGATGTCCCTCACCAGTGGAGCCGGTAGCCGGATAGGAAACGCCGCCGGTGGCCAGAATCACCGCATCAGCGCAGTATGCGCCCTCCTCACCGGTCACGCCCCGAACCGTGCCGTTGGTCAACTCCAGGTGCAGTGCACGGTCCCGTACCAGATGCACACGCAGTTTTTTCAGCCGCCGTTCCAGTGCGGCACTGATATCAAAGGAGCGATCCGACACCGGAAACACCCGGTTTCCCCGCTCCGTTTTCAGCGGCACCCCCAGGTCCTCAAAAAACGCCATGGCATCCCGCCCGTCAAAGCGGGTAAAAGCGCTGTATAGGAATTTTCCATTGCCGGGAGTGTTGGCCATGAGCGTCTGCAAATCCGCATTATTGGTCACATTGCAGCGGCCCTTGCCGGTAATATTCAGTTTCTTGCCCAAGCGTTCGTTTGGTTCCAGCAGAGTTACGTCGCTTCCCTGCTCTGCCGCCGTAATGGCAGCCATCATGCCGGCGGCACCTCCGCCCACGACCACGATTTTCTTATTCATCATCAATCTTTCCAAACACACCGTATTCGTTCCAAATATCCTCCAGTTCGCCGAAGGTCTTGGAGACGTCTGTACCCATCCGGGCAGCCAAAGCCACCAACAGGGCGTTGATCAGGGACAGTGGGGCCACCACGGAGTCCACAAAGGAAATCATCTCACTGGGGGCCAGCAGTGCTGCCTCTGCCATCTGATACACGGGAGAGAGCGCATTGTCAGTGATTGCCACAATGGTGGCCCCGCGATCCTGGGCAAATTGCACTGTGTTGACCGTCACCTTGGAGTAGCGAGGGAAGCTGATCGCCAGCATCACATCTCCGGGGCCAATGCGAAAGATCTGCTCAAAGATCTCACCAGCGGCGTTGGAATGCACCAGCCGCACATTTTCTGTCAGCAGATGCAGGTAGAAATTCAGATAGCCCGCCAGATAGTTGGATGAGCGAACGCCCAGAATGTAAATGTTTCTGGCGCCCATGAGCAGGTCAATCACCCGGTTGAACTCCTCTCTGTCAGCGCCGTCCAAAACCTCCCGCAGCTTGTCCATATCAGATTGCAGAACCGCCGTAAGCACGTCCTGATTCTCAAACAGCTCTCCGGCCGCCTGAATCCGCTGAGTAGAAGTGAGGCGGCTTCGAATCATCTCCTGCAACGCCCGCTGCATACTGGGATAGCCGTCATAGCCAAGCTCTGACGCAAAACGTACCACTGTAGACTCGCTCACACCAACCAGATGGCCCAGCTTGCTGGCCGTCATAAAGGCAGCTTTATCGTAATTTTCCAAGATATAGGCGGCAATCCGCTTTTGTCCCTTGGAAAAGTTATCCATGTTGCTGTTAATGGTGTGCAAAATGCTCTTCGGCATGGTTCACCCTCCGTTGTCTCTGTGCCAGCAGGCCACACACAGCCTGCAGCGCTTATTCCGCTACATTATAACATAAAAATCAGAGAATGAAATATTTTTTGCAAGTGATCTCAAAAATCTTGCAAAATAAAAGAATAGCCGTCACACGGCTATTCTTTCATTCAGCTGTTTCGCAGGGCATCTACTTCCCTGTCAGCCAGATAGCGCCAGGCACCTGGCTGCAAGTCGCCCAGTGTCAGGGTATGCTCCCGGACCCGCCGCAGCCGCTTGACACCCAACTGGCAGGCCGCACACATCCGGCGGATTTGTCGATTTTTGCCTTCGTGGATGGTAATTTCCAGCTCAGCCGTCTGCCCCGCCTGGCCCAGCACCTTCACCTGCGCAGGGCTGATGGGATCTCCGTCCAAGTCCGTGACGTGAGAGAGACGTTCCGCGCATCCACGCACCTCCCCAAATACTGTGACATGGTAGGTTTTATGAATCTCCCCGCTTGGGTGCAGCAAGTGCTGCATCAGGTCTCCGTCATTGGTCAGCAGAAGCAAACCCTCTGAATCCATGTCCAGTCGTCCCACAGGGTAAACCCGGACGCCGCAGTCCTTCACCAGATCTGCCACTGTGGACCGCCCTTTCTCATCTGAAAGAGTGGTCACATAGCCCCGAGGCTTATTCAGCAGCAGGTAAACATGTTCCGCTTTTGGAGAGAGCGGCTTTCCGTCCACCAGAATCTCGTCTCTCTTCGGGTCTGCCCGTCGGCCAAGCGCAGCGACCTCGCCATTGACGGTGACGCGTCCCTCAGTGATGTACCCCTCCGCAGCGCGGCGGGAACAGATCCCGGCAGCGGAGAGCAATTTTTGCAGTCGTTCTTCCATGTTACTCTCATTTCTATGTTATTCAGGAAGTCTCAGGCGCAAGGCGGCAATGGCCGGTTCCAGTCTGGGCAGTACGTCTCTGCCGCAGAGGATGTCGACTCGCCCCACTTCCCTGCCGTCCACCAGGATGATGGCCTCACCAACCTGTGTTCCAGCCGCCATAGGCGCTGTCAGCGGTACCGGCAGCGATTGCCGCACCTCCAGTTTTTCTCCCTCTGCCAGCGGCCAGGAAAAAGACGTCGCTGCCACCAGCGGGACTTCTTCCCCTACACCGCCCGCCACCGGAGCCGTTCCCAGCTTCTTTCCAAGCACCGCCGGATAACTGGCGGGATAGTTGGAAAAGCCGTAGTCATATAAAGCCTGATGATCCGCCCAGTCATTTCCGTCCTGAAGCGTCACCGCCACCAGCCGCTGCCCGTTTCGCTCCGCACAGCTGACCAGAGTGCGGCCTGCGGCACGGGTATATCCGGTTTTCAAGCCGATACACCCATCCATATAGTGCAGGAGCTTGTTGTGATTGGTCATCGTGCGCCCTTCAATGCTGATGCGCTGTGTGGAGGCAATCCGCACCAATGTTTCATTTTTCACTGCTGCTCGGGCCAACAGCGCCATATCCCGAGCTGTGGAATAATGGTTTTCGTGGTCCAGACCGTTGGGATTTGCGAAGGAGGAGTGCGTCATGCCGATCTCCGCCGCCGTCTCGTTCATCCGTGCCACAAATTCCGGCACACTGCCGCTCACATGGTCAGCAATGGCAATGGCCGCATCGTTGCCCGATGATAACATCAGCCCATAGAGCAGCGTTTCCAGACGCAGGATTTCCCCCTCTTTCAAATACATGGAAGAGCCCTCTGTTCCGGCGGCATCCGGTCCCACCGTAACCTGATCCCAAAGATGGCCATCCTGAAGCGCAACAAGAGCCGTCAGGATCTTGGTAGTGCTGGCAATGCGCATTCTGGCATCCGCATTTTGCTCATAGAGCACCCGCCCACTCTCCGCATCCACCAGGATTGCGGAAGTGGCCGACGTACTGACAGCTGCCGCCTTGCCGGAGAGCAGCCCTGCCAGCAGGATAACCGCAGCCGCCCAGCTCAAAATTCGACGGGTCAATGACCATCACCTCGCAAAAACAACGTGATGGTAGTATACCCAATCAGAGCGATTCTTTTTCTTCTTTTTTGTCGAAATAATTTTCCACCTTTGCCACCATATCGGGCACCATATCCACAATACGATCCATGGTAGACACCGGAGGCGTTGCTACAGGCAGGACACGGGTGATCCCATCCTTAACCACCAGAAAGGCCACAGGATCAATCTTGGCGCCGGCGCCTGCACCGCTTCCGACGCTGTGCTTGCCTGGATCGCCACCGTAATCATTGCCGCCGCCGCCAAATCCGAAGCTGACCTTGGAAATTGGAATCAGCGTCACGCCGTCCGCTGTGGTGATTGGCCGGCCAACAATTGTGTTGGTATCCACCATCTCCCGGATCTTTTCCATCGTGGAGATCAGTGCTTCACTGATCGGGTTCTTCTTCTCTGCGGAATTCTCCATAATTGCTCTTCCTTTCTCAATTCACCGCATCAGCTGCAGGCGTAGGCGATGACTGCTTCTGTTGTCTTTTTTGAAATGCCAGAAACCATTTGACCCCAGGCACCGTCAGGGTCCACATAATTGCAAGTGCAGTCCCCATGCGGATGGATATGCCAATGGTCCCCTCTGCCGTTGTTTTCGGTGCCTGAAAATCAATTTCGAGGTGTATTTGAGGCTCTCGAATTGCGATCATCCGCTCCAAAACGGGCATGCTGGTCCAGACAGCGCCAGAGAGCTTTCCGTAGAGCTGCGCAGCCTCCGCCGGGTCCTCTTCGCCGCCCACTGTCAAAGAAAGCTGAAGCGGGTCGATGCGAATGCCTCGGCGTGTCCGGGCCAGAGCTTCTTTTAACGGAGGCCACAGTGTTTTAATCAGATTTTTGATCTCTGCCATGGGAATCTTTGGAAGCTTAGACTTTGCAGAGGCAGGCTTGATTCCTGCCTCTTTGAATGTTTTTTTGTTTTGTGCCGTGTTCTGCGCCTCCGACGGCTGTTTTCGGTCCTTTCCCGGGAAAACACGAAAGCGGACGGGTCCAACTTTCACATCTACAGCCATTTCTCCACCGTGAAGTGTCACTCGAACACCCACCCGAAGCAGCGCAATCAGGACAACCAGCGCACACAGGACGCCGATGATCCAAAGGAATGCCATAAAGCCCTCTCACCTCCCGCTCCGGGCAATGCTGTCTTTTACAGCGCTTTCTCGTCTTTTTGTGCGCCCTTGCCGTCGGACCGCAAGGCAGGATCCACGATCTCTCCCATCTCGTTGAGCCGCATCTGCCCCTCTGCTGCCAAGTCCGGCATTTCCGGTAGATCTTTCAGGCTGTTCAGGTGGAAGGCGCGCAGAAATTGTTTGGTGGTCCGGTAGAGATGGGGTCTGCCAGGCACCTGTAACCTGCCGCACTCCTCAATCATGTCTCTCTCCAGCAGCAGGCCCATGGTATAGGCACTGTCCACACCCCGGATTTGATCCACATAGGCCCGGGTGGTAGGCTGGTAATAGGCCACAATGGTCAATACCTCCAGCGCTGGCTGGCTCAGCTTTGCCTGCTTTCGAATTTCAAACGTCTTGCGAATTATATCGCCGTATTCCGGCGCGGAACACATCTGCCAACTGTCTTCGATATGGAGCAATCGGACGCCCCGTCGGTCGTAGGCATACTGGTCCGCCAGCTGCTGCAGCAGCTTCTCCGCCGTCTCCCGATCCAGATTCAAAGCCGTACAGATACGCTCAACCGCAACCGGCTCACCGGATGCAAAAACAATGGCCTCAATGGCAGATACTACTTCCTTCATTTCTAAGGTTTCCACAGCAGTTGTACTCCTTACAGCTTCAAATCATCCGGTATTTCCCGCTCCTGTCGCACGGTACAATCCGCTTCAGAGCCGGTCAGATGGAGCACGCGGGCGCGGCACAGTTCCAGGACCGCCAGAAAAGTGGCAACCACCTCGCTTCGGCTGCGATTGCCGCGAAACAAGAGTCGGAAGTGCGTGATTCCCTGTTCTTTCAGCCGCATCAGTATTTCTCGAGCCTTGCTGGCCACAGGATAAGGCTCGTGACACACAATCTCGTGGAAGATATCCTGGGACGGCGGCATGGCGCGTTCCGCCCGATTTTGAATTTCTGTCATGGCCCGCAGTAAATCTGACGGCTCGTGCTGGTATTCCAGAACTTTTCCACGCTCCATGGGTTCTGGATTGCGAGTCATGATATTCCGGCCAAACTCCCCCATGGCAGAAAACTGCACGGTAAGCGCCTTAATCCGCATATAGTTTTCATTGTGCCTGCGCTCTTCCAGGGACTGGATCAGCGCATCCATCTCGCTCTGAGCCTCCTCGTCCTCCATAGAGAGCAGCATCCGTGTCTTAATGAAAACCAGATGCGATGCCATCGTGACGAACTCGCTGGCAACTTCCAGATCCATCTTCTGCCGCCGCTCCAGCCACTCGATATACTGGTCGCAGATCAAAGAAATGGAGATATCCTGAATCTCCATTTTATTCTTGCTCAACAAAAACAAAATCAGATCCAGAGGGCCCTCAAAGTCCTGCATCTCCTCTGACTTGGATCGGACCACTTTTTCCAATTTGAAGACAGGATTTTCCACCGTCACACCTCAAAAGAACAGATTGAACAGCCCAAGATAGACCCCGTTGATGGCAGTCCCCACCACGCCGTCTCCAATTCCGAAGAAGGCGATGACCAGCAGCACCAACATACCATAGCGCTCATAGCGCATCTGCATAAAATAGAGATGGTCCGGAAGCAGTGCTCCCAGCACCTTGGACCCATCCAGCGGTGGGATGGGGAGCAGATTGAAAAGTCCAAACCCAACGGAGAGGGGTGCAACCATGTACAACAGATATTCAAACACCATGTTCCATACGGCATTGTATGGCGCGTAAAGGTATATGCCTTTGCAGACTAACATTGCCAAAAGTGCCAATGCAAAGTTGGACACTGGCCCAGCCAGTGCAGTCAAAGCCATACCTTCCTTTGGTTTTTTAAAATAGCTAGGGTCAACCGGCACCGGTTTTGCCCAACCGAATCCAGCCACCAGCATCATTCCCAATCCTAGCCAGTCAATATGGCGAAAGGGATTGAGGCTGAGTCGGTGCATGGACTTGGCCGTGGGGTCCCCCAGAGCCAATGCCGCCAGGCCATGGCAGGTCTCATGAACCGTCAGGCATAGAAAGACTGCCGCCACACGGAGCACCATCTCTCCCATGGAGGCAACGTCCAGATTCTGTGCTAAGTTCTGTAAGTGCTGAAGCATTTTGAATCCCCAATCAATAACGGCAAAAATACATTGTTAGTATATCAGAAAAACCTGTCTAATACAAGAGAAAGGCGTGCTTCGCCCTAAATTCCCGGCTTTTCGCGCGGAATCTTCTGATCCTGCCTGTCTCGCTTTCGAACACAAAAAAGGTCCACGGCAAACCCGTGGACCTTTTCAGACAATATTCGGAAACTTTCTGATTAACCCTTCACCATGGAAGCGATCTCAGCAGCGAAGTCCTCCTGCTTCTTCTCGATGCCCTCACCCTTCTCAAAACGCACAGCGCTCTTGAAAGTGATAGCACCACCCAGTGCCTTTGCGGTAGCAGCGATATACTGCTCGACAGTCATGGAGCCGTCCTTCACGAACTCCTGCTGCAGCAGGCAGTTCTCAGAGTAGAACTTGTTCAGCTTGCCCATGACGATCTTCTCACGCACCTGCTCGGGCTTGGAAGCCATCTTGGGGTCGTTCTCCATCTGGACCATCATGATCTTCTTCTCCTCGTCCAGAACGTCCTGGGTGACCTGAGTCTTGTCCCAGAAACGGGGATTCAGAGCAGCAATCTGCATAGCGACGTCCTTGCCGCACTCCTCGACCTGCTCCGCAGACAGCTCAGTGTCCAGGTTAACCAAAACACCGATCTTGCCGCCAGCGTGGACGTAAGCCACGGAAACACCGTCAGCGAAGCGAGCGAAACGGCGAACCTTAATGTTCTCACCGATGACGAGGACCATCTCCTGCTGCTGCTGCAGCACGGTCAAATCGGTCCCGTTGTACTTGCACTCCATCAGGGCATCCATATCAGCGGGATTCTCCTTGGCAACAGTAGCAGCCACGCCGTGAACAAAGTTCACGAACTTCTCATTCTTGGCGACGAAGTCAGTCTCGGCATTGACCTCGACCAGAACGCCCACGCCATCGATAGATGCAGCGTAAGCCATACCCTCAGCGGCAACACGGCCAGCCTTCTTCACGGAAGCAGCCAGGCCCTTCTCACGAAGGATCTCGATTGCCTTATCCATATCGCCGTCAGCTTCGGTCAGGGCCTTCTTGCAGTCCATCATGCCAACGCCGGTTTTCTCACGCAGGGTCTTAACATCTGCAGCGGTAAAAGCCATTTTCAATTCCTCCAAATAAAGAATTTTTTGGAGAGCTCTGCGCTCTCTGGAAAATCTAATTACTGAGCGTCCTCAGCGGCAGCCTCAGCGGTCTGCTCGCCCTGCTTGCCCTCCAGAACGGCGTTAGCCATAATGGAAGAGATCAGCTTGATGGCGCGAATAGCGTCGTCGTTGCCGGGGATGACGTAATCGATCTCGTCGGGATCGCAGTTGGTGTCAGCGATTGCAACAACAGGGATGCCCAGCTTGTGAGCCTCAGCAATGGCGTTACGCTCCTTGCGGGTATCCACGATGAACAGAGCGCCGGGCAGCTTCTTCATGTCCTTCACGCCGCCGAGATACTTCTCCAGCTTAGCGATTTCGCCCATGTGCTTCATGACTTCCTTTTTGGGCAGCATATCAAAGGTGCCGTCCTCCTGCATGGTCTTGAGCTGGTTCAGACGCTCCACGCGAGTGCGCATGGTCTTGAAGTTGGTCATCATGCCGCCCAGCCAACGAGCGTTGACATAGTACTGACCGCAGCGGGTTGCCTCGTCGCGAATAGCCTCCTGAGCCTGCTTTTTGGTGCCCACGAACAGCAGAGACTGGCCATTCTCAGCCAGCTGACGGACGAAGCTGTAAGCCTCCTCCAGCTTGCGGACCGTCTTCTGCAGGTCAACGATATAGATACCGTTGCGCTCAGTGTAAATGTAGGGAGCCATCTTGGGGTTCCAGCGACGGGTCTGATGACCGAAGTGGACGCCTGCCTCCAGCAGGGCTTTCATGGATACGACGTTAGAATTTGCCATGTTAGTGTGTTCCTCCAAACAAATTTAGTTTTACCTCCGGCGGCTTCATCCCCCCTGCCAACCCTGAAAGGGCACAGACAGGGAGTCGACGCGCCGTGCGGAATGCTGTGATATAATACCATAATCCGTCAAGTATTGCAAGTATTATTTTCAAAAGAAACTGCGGAGGCCGAAATGACCGGCCTCCGCCCATCTCCCTATCGGCACCAGCGCCGTTTCCGCTCCTCTCGCAAATCTGAGCGCGGACACGGCTTATCCACCAGAATGATGTCATCTCCGATGCGCTGGATGCAATCCCAGGGAATATAGTATTCCTCCCCTCTGCCAAACAATCCAAAAAAACGGCAGGGGCCGTATACCACAATGGCCACCACCTGACCCTCCGGCACCCGGACATCCACATCGCCCACATAGCCAAGGCGGCAGCCATCGCAGATGTTGATGACCTCCTTGCACTGGAGATCCCGCACTCTGCATTGCATCCTTTCACCTCCCCTGTCACGTTATGCGGTTCTTTGGCTGTCCTATGCAGCTTCCCACGCTGCCCCACTGAACTGCGGTTCCAAATTCAATGATTCTCAAGTGCTGTCGCCGTCTCACCGACAGGAAGCGGAAAATCCTTCCTGTATTAGGAACCATCTGCCCGGTAATACTGTTCCTATCACAGGACAGGAGGCCGGATTCATGCAGGGTAAAGTGGAGATTGCAGGGATCAACACGTCCAAACTGAAGGTTTTGAAAAACGTGGAGACCGTAGAACTGCTGCGACGCACCAAAGAGGGCGATGAAGATGCCCGCCGACAGCTGATTGAAGGGAACCTCCGCTTGGTACTCTCCGTCATTCAGCGGTTTTCCAACCGAGGCGAGTACGCAGACGACCTCTTTCAGGTGGGCTGCGTGGGATTGATCAAGGCCATTGATAATTTTGACATCAATCAACCGGTTCGCTTTTCCACATACGGTGTTCCAATGATTATCGGTGAAATTCGCCGCTATCTCCGCGACAACAGTGCAATTCGTGTTTCCCGCAGTACGCGGGATACTGCCTACAAAGTTCTCCAGGCCCGTGAAAAGCTGATGGGCGAAACTCAGAAGGAACCCACAGTAGAGCAAATCGCCACCGAGTTGGACATTCCCCGAGAGGATGTTATTTTCGCCATGGATGCGATTTCGCTGCCCGTCTCCCTGTATGAGCCCCTTTATGCCGACGACGGTGACACCGTCTGCGTGATGGACCAGGTCAGGGACCGAAAAAACAGCGTGGAGCTCTGGACGGACTGCATCGCTTTGAAGGATGCCATGACCCATCTGGATGACCGGGAGCGCCGCATTCTGACACTGCGTTTCTGTGAAGGCAAGACTCAAATGGAGGTATCCGCAGAGGTTGGCATCTCTCAGGCCCAGGTTTCCCGGCTGGAAAAAGGTGCTCTGCACACTATTCAGAAGAACATTTGACCATTTCACTTTCCCGCGGTAAAATCAGAGTATCTCTAAAGGAGGGGTACTCCATGGATTTTGAACAGCTGAAGCGCTACCGCAACGAACAAAACGCCTTTGCCCGGAAGCTGGGAATTCAAGTCACCGACATTGGACCCGGATATGCCAGGGCTGTCAAGGCTGCCCACGAAGACGAAACCAATCCTGCTCACACCGTGCACGGCGGTGTTTATTTCACTCTGGGCGATGTGACCGCCGGGGCAGCCTCCGCATCCCACGGTGTTGTTTCCGCTACCGTCTGCGCTGACTACCACTATCTCCGCAGCGCCCATGCCGGAGATACTCTAACTGCCGAAGCCCGTGAGGTCAAAAGTGGTAAAACTCTCTGCGTCTACGACGTCCGGATCACCGATCAAACCGGCACCCTGCTGGGCAGCGGTGTCTATACCTATATTCTTTTGGACAAGCCCCTCAAATTCTAAAGAGAGCTTTTCCGCGCTGCCTGTCCCATAATGAGCACTGAGCAGAGGAGCTGACACAGGAGACCATGACGCAGCAATATTTCTTTTTGATATCTGCATCGGATACATTTTGCAGGTAATTTCCTTTGCTTCAGGTGCCGGTATCATGGGCTCGCCATTGTATTTGTTGCTTTCCCAAGCATTGCGGAAAGCACAAAAAACACATCCATCACGGATATGATAAAGTCGGCAGGGATGACTCCCTGCCGGCTTTTCTTCTTGTGTATAGAAAACGGGGAGACCGCCCTGCAGTCTCCCTGTTTAATCAGATATCGTTATGCCTTTTTGTTGAAGCTGTCCTTCAGGCTGACGCTGCGGTTAAATACCAGATGACCGGGCCTGGAGTCCTTGTTATCCAGGCAGAAATAGCCCAGGCGCATAAACTGGAAGCTGGCAGGAGCCACAGCCTCCTGCAGTCCAGCCTCCACCTTGCAGCCGGTAAGGATCTCCAGAGAATCTGGGTTCAGGCACTCCATAAAGTCCTTGTCAGCAGCATCGGGAGCAGCATCCAGGAACAGATTGTCGTACAGACGAACCTCAGCATCGGCGGCGGTAGCCGCATCCACCCAGTGAATGGTAGCCCCCTTGACCTTGCGGCCGTCAGCGGGATCACCGCCGCGGCTCTCGGGATCATACTCGCAGAGAACCTCAGTGATATTCCCATTCTCGTCCTTCACGCAGCCGGTACAGGTAATGAGATAGGCACCCTTCAGACGGCACTCAGGGCCGGCGGGATAGAGGCGCTTATACTTGGGCACGGGGATCTCCAGGAAGTCGTCAGCCTCAATGTAGAGGTTGCGGGAGAAAGAGACCTGACGGGTACCGGCCTCTGGATCGATGGGGTTATTCTCCACCGTGACGGTCTCGGTCTGGCCCTCGGGATAATTGGTAATAGTCAGCTTGATGGGACGCAGAACGCCCATGACACGCTGTGCATGCTCGTTCAGGTCCTCACGCAGGCAGTGCTCCAGGAAGCTGTACTCCACGGTGTTGGGAGCCTTTGCCACACCGATGCGCTCGCAGAAGTTGCGCACGGCCTTTGGTGTGTAGCCACGGCGGCGCAGGCCACAGAGGGTGGGCATCCGGGGATCGTCCCAGCCAGACACCTGACCGCCCTCTACCAGAGCGCGGAGCTTCCGCTTGCTCATAACGGTGTGGTCAATGCCAAGACGGGCAAACTCTATCTGACGGGGTTTGCTGGGCAGATCGCAGTGCTCCACCACCCAGTTATACAAAGGACGATGATCCTCAAACTCCAAAGAACAGAGGCTGTGAGTAATGTGCTCCAGTGCGTCCTCAATGGGATGTGCAAAGTCATACATGGGATAGATGCACCACTTATCCCCCTGGCGGTGATGATGCATATGATTGATGCGGTAGATGACGGGGTCACGCATATTAAAGTTGCCACTGGCAAGATCAATCTTGGCACGCAGGGTCATTGCGCCGTTGGGGAACTCACCGGCACGCATACGGGCAAAGAGGTCCAGGCTCTCCTCAACGGGCCGATCCCGAAAGGGACTCTTTGCGGGCACGCCAATGCTGCCACGATACTCCTTGAACTGCTCGGGAGTCAGCTCGCAGACGTAGGCCAGGCCCCGCTTAATGAGGTCCACAGCGCACTCGTACATTTTCTCGAAATAATCAGAGGCATAGAAGAACCGGTCGTCCCAGTCAAAGCCCAGCCAGTGAATATCCTCCTGAATTGCCTCAACAAACTCCATATCTTCCTTGGTGGGGTTGGTATCGTCCATCCGCAGATTGCAGATGCCGCCAAACTTCTCAGCGGTACCGAAATCAATGGTCAGAGCCTTGCAGTGACCGATATGCAGATAGCCATTGGGCTCCGGAGGGAATCGCGTATGAACGGTCATACCCTCATACTGACCACCAGGGCCGATATCCTCCTCGATAAAAGCATGGATGAAGTTCCGGCTCTCGGATGCTTCTTCCTGCATCGTTTTGATTTCTTCTGCCATGTGTCAGTCCTCCCAATGAAATGTTTGAAAATCGGATACAATTATACAGAACATTTCGTGAAAAAGCAAGGAGAATCCGACGGGAACTGCCCGAAGTCCTCAGCTCATTTTCAAAATTTCCTTTTTAAGACGCTGAATGATTCTTTTTTCCAGCCTTGAAATATAGGATTGAGAAATTCCCATGTGGTCCGCCACCTCTTTTTGGGTCCGCTCCTGTCCCCCGTTCAGGCCGAAGCGCAGGGTGATGATCTCCCGCTCCCGGTCCGGCAAGGTACCAAGGGCCGCTGCCAACAGTGAGCGATCCACGGCCTCCTCAATGGGACGTACCACCAGATCCTCCTCCGTTCCCAGCACGTCTGAGAGAAGCAGCTCATTGCCGTCCCAGTCCGTGTTGAGCGGCTCATCAAAGGAAACCTCCCCCTTCCGATTGGCATTTTTCCGCAGGTGCATCAAGATTTCATTTTCAATGCAGCGGGAGGCATACGTCGCCAGCTTGATGTTCTTGTCAGCCCGGTAAGTCCCCACCGCCTTGATAAGCCCGATTGTGCCAATGGAGATCAGGTCCTCAATCCCCACACCGGTATTTTCAAACCGTCGGGCGATGTACACCACCAGCCGCAGGTTATGCTCGATCAGCTCCTTCCTGGCATCCTCCTGGTCCAACTGCTGCAGCAGCTCGGCTTCCCGCTTCTTGTCCAGCGGCGACGGCAGGATCTCGCTGCCGCCAATGTAATGCACGCCCTCTTCTGGTATGAGACCCAGCCGGGCCAGAATCGTCCGCCAAGTCATTCGCAGCTCTTTCATAGTTTCCTCCCTTTCCCGCTCCACCCCAGAGCGCTGTATATCCAGTCCCCAGCTCTGTCGGCGAGAGGCCTACAATGCCATGGGGATAACGTCTGCCCGCCACCTCGATCCAGTCCGTACAGATGCCCAGCAGCAACCCTGTGCGGACGCCTACTGCGTGGTAGGGCAGAAGCCTGGGGTGCAGCTCCGGTGCCGCATGGCATATGAGTTCCATGGTGTCAGCTGGACGGGCCAGCTGCTCCGGTTCCAGGAGGAATCGTAGTCTGTGGGGCAGAATCTCCCGAATGCTGTTGGCAGCCAGCACCAGCACTGCGCTGCCGGCTACCGGGTCTCGCAGGCCGTTTCCGGTGTCCCACAGGGCTGTCAGCGTCTGCACCCGTCCCCAGATGCACACCTTTACTGGCAGCAGCTCCCCCCGCATTCCGTGGGCCGCAGAGGCGCGGAACACCACCGACAGCACCAGATACGCCGCCGTAGCAGCAATCAGCAGAACACGGGCAGAGACATCCGTATAGAAGATACCGCTCATCATGGGCACACCCCCCGCCAGGAGTCCCACCACCAGTACCGCTCCGGCCATACCGCAGGAGACACCCAGGAAGAGCAGCAGCATCCGCAGTAGGTGCTCCTCCCCGCCGTAGGCCACAAGGCCCACCACAACACCAGCAGCCGCTTTCACCCAGGGAGAGGCCAGGAAGTCGCCTCCCGGCAAAAAGACAGCCGCCGCATAAGCACCGCCTAAGAGAGCGGCCAGCAGATACCGTCTCCGTCTGGGCGGCAGTCCCGCCAGTCGTCCTGCGGCTAAAAGCAGCAGATAGTCCATCAGCGCATTGAGCAGAAACACACTGTCCAGATAGACCACCGTCACGGCTGTCCCCCCTTTTCAATGTTTGCATGATCCAGACATTGGACCGTACAGTGGTCTCATTATAGGGCAGGTCCTCCGGGAAAGCCGTCGTAATCAGAGGGAGAAAAAAAGACTGCCGGACTCTCCCTCAGGAGAATCCGGCAGTTGACTCTATTCATCAACCCACAAAAGGCATCAGCATGGAGGCCACCAGCGCCAGAACCAGCACAGCAACCAGCGCCAGCGCCACAACGCGCTTCAAATTCAAGATTCCGTCTCTCCCTTCGTCAAGATCTTGCGGATGCTCTTTTCCGCCTTGCTGCGGGGAAGCATCAGCTCATGTCCGCAGCCCAAACATTTCAATTTGATATCCATACCCACCCGCAGGATCTCCCACTGGGTGCTTCCGCAGGGATGGGCTTTTTTCAGTTCCACGATGTCGTGAAGATGCAGTTCCATAGGTACCCCCTGTCAATCCAAACTGTCCTACTGCATAGGATACATCATAACACAACTGACCGCAACAGCGGCAGAATAGGATGGGATCATATGCCAAAAAATATCCACTTTCCGCCGGAGGGCCTGACGCCCCCCGTGACAATCACACTCTCTCAGCTGCAGGAGGCTATGGAACATGGCACCGTATTGGAGTCCGTGGTCCAGCGCTGCGACGTGGAACACGATCTACACGTCCCACTGGGCTCCATCCACGGAATTCTCCCTCGTTCCGAAGTCACCGCCCCCTGGATCAGCGGGGCAGAGCGAGAAATTTCTGTATTATCAAGAGTTGGTAAGCAAATATGCTTCACAGTGAAATCCATTCAGGCCGACGAAAAAGGAGCCCCCATTGCCTATCTATCCCGCCGAGAAATCCAAAACAAGACCATGGATTGGTACCTGGAGCACCTTGCACCTGGAGATGTACTCACCTGTCGGGTCACCCGATTGGAGTCCTTTGGTGCCTTTTTGGACATCGGACGGGGCATCATCTCCATGCTGCCTCTGGAGTCCATTTCCGTCTCCCGGATTCCACACCCCAGCGTGCGGTTCCAGGAGGGACAGACGATTCTGGCCGTGGTGGCCGGCATCGATGCCGGCCGCCGCCGCATCACCATGACCCACAGGGAGCTCTTGGGCACCTGGATGGAAAACGCCAGCCGCTTCTCCCCCGGTGAGACAGTGCAGGGCGTTGTCCGCAGCATCCAGGACTACGGCAGCTTCATCGAACTGGCCCCAAACCTCTCCGGCCTCTGCGATACCCGGGACGATTTGTCCGTAGGAGACCGTGTGGCCGTGTACATCAAAAGCATCCGCCCGGAACGCATGAAGATCAAGCTCCAGGTCATCCAACGGCTGCCGCCGGAGACGGAGCCTCAAAATTTCTCCTATCAGGTGACGGACGGTCCTTTGGACCGGTGGGTTTACTCTCCGCCAAATTACGAAAAGGACCCCATCGTTACCACGTTTAAAGAGGCCGTCCCTTGATCCTCTCCCAGTAGGCCTTGGCAGCCTGCTCGGTCTTATTGGGTCCCCATTCATAGTAGCGGGCATTTTTCAGGAGATCAGGCAGATACTGTTGCTCTACCCAATGATTGGGATAGTTGTGCGGATAGAGATAGTGCTGCTGATTATCAAAGCCGGTGGTGTCGGCGTGGACATTCTGGAGGTGTCTGGGAATATCCCCCACCCTGCCCTTCTTCACATCCGCCATGGCCGCGTTGATGGCGTCATGGGCGGAGTTGGACTTGGGTGCGGTAGCCAGCAGGATGGCTGCCTCGGCCAGAGGCAGCCGAGCCTCCGGCAGTCCAATTTGCACAGCTGCGTCCACACAGGATTTCGTCACTACGATCGCCATTGGATAGGCCAGCCCCACATCTTCTGCTGCCATCACCAGCAACCGCCGACAGGGCGAGAGCAGGTCTCCGGCTTCCAGCAGTCTGCCCAGATAATAGACTGCTGCGTCCGGATCTGAGCCACGAATGGATTTTTGCAGGCAGGAGAGCAGGTCGTAGTGCGCATCACCGTCCCGGTCATACTGCAGAGAGCTGCGCTGTGTGACCTGAGACGCGTCGTCCATGGTGAGATATAGCACTCCATCCCGGGGCATCGCTGCCTGACTGAGCATCTCCACCGCGTTGACAGCCTTGCGGACATCGCCGCCGCAGGCTGTGGCAATCCGAAGAGGGACCCCCTCCTCCCAGTCCAGTGGCAGCTGCAGCCGCCCCCGCTGGATTTCCAGCGCCCGCAGCACCGCCTGTTCCACATCGGCAGCCGGTACCGATTTAAACTCAAATACCGTACTGCGGGACAGCAGCGCACTATATACATAAAAATAAGGATTTTCAGTGGTAGACGCAATCAGCGTCAGCTTCCCGTTCTCCATAAATTCCAGCAGACTCTGCTGCTGCTTTTTATTAAAATATTGGATCTCATCCAGGTAGAGCAGCACACCACCGGGAGCCATCAGCGTACCCACGTCTGCGATGATATCCTTGATATCCTGGAGAGATGCCGTGGTAGCGTTGAGCCGATACAGAGTCTTATTGGTCTTTTCAGCCACGATGTTGGCAATGGTGGTCTTGCCGGTGCCTGACGGGCCATAAAAGACCATGTTCGCATCGGTCCCATTCTCAATCAACCGGCGCAGGACGCCGTTTGGGCCCAAAAGATGACGCTGTCCCACCACCTCATCCAATGTTTTTGGGCGGATTTCGTCCGCCAAAGGACGCTGCATAGCACTGCCTCCCCTCTCAATGTCAAATTGTTATTTTACCACAGTTCTTCCTGAAATTCCATGGTTTTTTCACTGGCCTTGCGGCGAATTTTATGGTATTCTGTCCAGAGAGGTGAACACCATGAAATCCAAAGCGTCTGTCAATCGCATTATTGAAACGCTCAAGGGCATCTATCCCGATGCCCTCTGTTCTCTGCAATACGAAAAGGATTATGAACTGCTCTTTGCGGTCCGTCTCTCCGCCCAGTGCACCGATGAGCGGGTCAACAAAGTCACGCCGGCTCTTTATGAGCACTTCCCCACCCTGGAAAGCTTCGCCCAGGCAGACCCCAAAGAAGTGGGCGAGTACATTCACTCCTGTGGTTTCTATAATGGCAAGGCCCGGGACATCGTCTCCTGCGCCCAGCAGCTCATTGACCGCTACGACGGCAAGGTCCCCGGTACCATGGAAGAGCTGACCTCCCTGGCCGGTGTGGGCCGCAAGACGGCCAACCTGATTCTGGGCGACATCTTCCACAGGGAGGCCTATGTCTGTGACACCCACTGCATCCGCATCACCGGGCGTCTTGGCATTACGGACGGTTCCAAGGACCCCATTCAGGTAGAGCGACAGCTGCGCAAGAGCATTCCTCCCAAGGAGTCCAGCGACTTCTGTCATCGAATGGTGCTCTTTGGTCGAGACACCTGCACCGCCCGATCCCCAAAATGCAGCGGCTGTCCTTTGGCACCTGAGTGCGCTACGGCCAAAGCAAACAAAACGGGTAAAAAATAAATTCTCTCTGTTTTGCTCAAATTGTATGCCTGTACCAATGGTACAGGCACTTTTTTCATTCTGAATCATATACTAATGTGAATCACACTGGTCAAGAGACCGAATAGGAGGCATTATGGATGAGAATTCAGCCCGCTTTGTGGAACAGTTGAAGCAGGATCCTGCTCAGCTCCAGCGTCTGCTCCGCTCGCCGGACGGGCAGGCTCTGATGAATCTTTTGAACCAGGGCTCGCAAGGAGCCCAGCTGCGCACAGCCGTGCGCTCTGCCGCCAAAGGCGATCCGGCACAAGCCGTGAAGCTGGTAGGGCAGTATTTACAGACACCGGAGGGCGCTGCATTGGCAGAGCGAATTCAGAAAACTCTCGGGAAATAAGACCGGACAGGAGGGGTGGGAACCATGGCGGAATTTGAAGATAAGTTAAATGAAATTCTCTCAAATCCGGGTGCCATGTCCCAGATCATGCAACTGGCGCAAAGTCTGGGTGGTGCTTCCAGCGGTGCAGAAAACGGCGTCTCGGGCGGTGTGCAGCCGCCACCCTCTGGCGGAAACCCGCTTTCTGCGCTGACCGGTGGCCTGGACCCGCAGATGCTGACGCGGCTGCTGCCGCTGGTCCAGGAACTGGGCGGTCAGCAGGATTCCAATGCCCGTGCGCTGCTGCTGGCTCTGCGGCCCTATCTGAAGCCGGAGCGTCAGGAAAAGGTGGAGCGGGCCATCCAGCTGGCCCGTCTCTTCCACATTGGAAAGAGTTTCCTGGCAGGATGGGGGAAATAGACAATGTATAACCGATATATCCGAAATGACAACGGGACGTATACCCGCATCCGTGAGGAAGATCACACCGACAGGGCCGGAACGCCTCACCAGGAGTCCCCGCCGCCCCGGGAACGGGTATCCGACAGTGAGTCTGCTCCCAGGCACGCCGAAGGACGGGCCAGTGACGGTCTCACTGGGTTCCTGCGACACATTCTCGATCAGTTCCATCTGGACAGTATCGACACCGGGGATCTGATTCTGCTGGGGCTGCTCTTCTTCCTCTCCCGGGAAAATGCGGATGAGGAGCTGCTGATTGCACTGGGACTGCTGCTGATCTTGTAAAAATGCAGGGAATTCTCAAACGAAGGGCAGCACATAGCAAGTACAACGTCCCACAGTTCCTTGGGGAACAAAACCCAGACCATACGAGGCCTGACGGGAACAAACACCCGCCCTTGGTTTGTCGAAAAAGTCTTTTTGACAAACTCCTGCTAAGTCATGGTTGCTTTTTGCATTGCTTCGATCATTCGCCGCGCCCCTTTTTGGAGTTCCTCCGCTATATCCCCCCAGATGTGCGTTGGGAAAGCCCGCAGGCAGGAGAGCACAGCTCTCCTGCCTGCGGTGTCTTCGATGAAGTTTACAGCAATGCCTTCCCGTTTGGCAGCTGAAAGAGTGCCGCGTCCGGCTCTGTTTCACTCACGTCCATAGCAACCATACGATAGACAGTTGTGTCGTCTTGCAGTTTTTCCGCCGCGACCAGCAGTCCGGACTCCACACTAACCCAGTATCGAAGCACGTAGCCTGACTTGTCTTGCGTGGTTTCCACGTAGATGCAGCGCTGTCCGGCCACACCCCGGAAATCAGCCTGAGCAATAGACTCCACTGGCAAGGCCAGGATTTCCTCATAGGTCGGAATGGATTGCTCGTGATCCACAGAGATCACACCTGCCGGAACCTCGACGTACTCCCGTTCGTCATTGTACCAGATGTACGTCCGCTCACCGTCGGTAATCGTGTGCCGGGTCTGACCGTCCATCATGGCCCGGTCCATTCTGACCAGATTGTCACGGGCAGACACCGTGGTCTGATAGGTGCCGCTTCCACCGCTCCAGAGCAGTTCCACCTGCACGGTGCGGGTGTAGTTTTCAAGTCTGTTCAGTGTCGCAATGGCGGTCTGCACCGTGTCTGTTGTGATTTCTACAACGGTAAGGGTGTTGTTCTCCGCGGCCTCCCCGGAGTTCTCCTCTACCGGCGGGAGTGCCTCCGGCAGGACCACACGGGATGTTCTGCGAAGGGTATGGCTGAGCATCAGGCCTACTAGCAGCACCGTCAGGACCACGAAAGCCATCGTGATCCAATTCAGCTTCCGTTTATCCATAGGTGCCTCCCTCCGGCTGTCAAATCACAAAATCATCAGGACGATCTCCCCGACCAAAATGCCAGAGAATCGCATCCGCAATCCGCTTGCAGGCATTGCCGTCACCGTAGGGGTTCACTGCATGGGCCATTTTTGCATAGGCCTCCGGATCGCAGATCAGCCGCTCCGCCATGGTGACAATGTCGTCCTGTACCACACCTGCCAGCTTCACAGTACCAGCTGCAACAGCCTCCGGTCGCTCCGTCTCACGGCGCAAAACCAGGACAGGCTTGCCCAGAGCGGGAGCCTCCTCCTGCAATCCGCCCGAATCGGTCATGACCATATAGCATCGTGCCATCAGGTTGTGCATCTCATCCGCAGGCAGCGGATCAATCAGGTGGACACGGGGCGTGCCGCGCAGATACTGATCCACGCACTCCCGCACCACAGGACTCAGGTGAACCGGATAAACCAGCTCCACATCCTCGTGGCACTCAGCGATCTGCCGCAGAGCCAGCATAATATTCTTCATGGGTTCCCCGTAGTTCTCACGGCGATGACAGGTCACCAGAATGATCTTCTTCTCATCATAGGGCAGGCGGTTCAGCTCCTCGGTTGCAAAGACATAGTCCTTCCGCACGGTGGTCTTTAGGGCATCAATCACGGTATTTCCAGTGATGAAGACTCCCTGAGTGATGTTCTCCTTTTCCAGGTTCTTCTGATTGCTCACTGTGGGGCAGAAAAACAGATCCGCAATGGAGCTGACCAGCTTTCGGTTCATTTCCTCAGGAAAGGGGGAATACTTGTCATAGGTTCTCAGACCAGCCTCTACGTGCCCCACAGGCACCTGATGATAGAATGCAGAAAGGGCTCCGGCAAAGGTGGTGGAGGTATCTCCGTGCACCAGAATCATATCGGGTTTCAGGGCGTCGATGGCCTCATCCATACCGGTGAGGCACTTGCTTGTGATGTGAGAGAGAGTCTGGCGAGGGGCCATAATATCCAGGTCCCAGTCCGCCTTCATGCCAAAGACCTCCATGACGCTGTCAAGCATCTGACGGTGCTGCGCAGTGACACAGCAGAGGCTCTCAATCTCCGGGCGCGCGCCCAGCTCCTGCACCAGGGGACACATTTTAATGGCCTCCGGCCTGGTACCGAATACACTCATAATACGCAGTTTGTCCATATTAGAGTTCCTCTTCTTTCTTGTCTTGCTCATGATGTCCGTGGTCCTTCAGCTCTTCCATCTCCTCATGGAGCTCTTCCCGGATTTCCTTAGGAAACACCACACGAGCGGCCACAATGGCAACAACGCACAATGCCAGGAAGAAGAGCATCGCCTTTTCTTCCCCGCTGGTGGCCAAAACCACAGCAGAGAGGCCCAGGATGGTGGAGATGACATACAGTGTCGCCACTGCCTGCTTTTGATTCAGACCCATATCGATGAGTCTGTGATGGATGTGGCTCCGATCCGCCTTCATGGGGCTCTGACCGTGGGCGATTCGGCGAATGAACGCAAATGCCGTGTCAAAAATAGGCAGTCCCAAAATCAGGAAGGGCACAGCAAAAGAAATAATGGCATAGAACTTGAAAAGGCCCTGGATGGACATGGTGGCCAGGATATACCCCAGGAAGGTGGCTCCGGTATCGCCCATGAACATCTTGGCGGGGTTCTGATTGTAAGGCATGAAGCCAACACAGGCCCCCACCAGCGCCGCCATGACAATGGCCACCTGGATCTCAGAACCCAGCATGGCAATCACCAGCACTGTGGTGGCAGAAATAGCGGATACACCGTTGGCCAGGCCATCCAGGCCATCGATCAGGTTCACGGCGTTGGTAATGGCCACGATCCACAGGACCGTCACCGGAATGGAAACCCAGCCCAGGGTCCAATAGGGGTTGTCCGAAAGTACGTTGGGGTTAGAGAGTGTCTGGATCACCACGCCGTGCGTAGTGGGAATCAGCGCCGCCAGAATCTGAATCACAAATTTCAGCATAGCGGGCAGGGCCATGATGTCATCTACCACGCCCAGCACCACAATGATGACCGCACCCAGGAGAATACTCTTCATCTCCGGAGAAATCTCCACAAAGAGCAGAATGCTCACCATAAAGCCGATAAAAATGGCCAGTCCGCCCAATCTTGGGATGGGGACCTTGTGCATACGGCGGCCATCCTTTGGCACGTCGATTGCACCTACCTTATAAGCAAATGTCTTTACTACCGGCGTCATCAGGAAACTGACAATCAATGCCACAAGCAGAGCCAGCACCACATAGCCGATCAACCGATTTTCCAAAAACATGTCAGTCCTCCATCAGCGAGCCAGAAAACCGACCTTTTTGTAGACCTTGGAGAGGGTGCGATTTGCCACATAAGACGCCTTTTCAGCGCCGGCACGGTACACGCTCTCCAAATAGGCCTTATCCGCCAGCAGACGCTCAGTTTCCTCCCGGATGGGACGGAGCAGCTCCACCACAGACTCACCGACAGCCTTCTTGAAGTCTCCGTAGCCACGGCCTGCAAACTCTGCCTCAATGGCTTCAAAGCTGCTGCCTGTGGCGACGGAATAAATCTGCATCAGGTTGGACACGCCGGGCTTGTTTTCCGGGTCAAAACGGACACAGGCCTCGGAGTCGGTCATGGCCTTCTTGAACTTGCGCATGATGTCCTCGGGCTTTTCCAGCATATAGACACAGCCATTAGGGTCCTTATCAGACTTGGACATCTTATTCTCGGGAGAGCTCAGGCTCATGACGCGAGCCCCCACCTTGGGGATGTAAGGCTCTGGAATCTTGAACACGTCGCCGTAGACGCCGTTGAAACGGGTGGCAATATCACGGCAGATCTCCACATGCTGCTTCTGGTCGCCGCCCACGGGCACCAGATCGGCCTGGTACAGCAGGATATCGGCTGCCATCAGCGCAGGATAGGTAAAGAGGCCTGCATTGATGTTGTCAGCATTCTTTGCAGACTTGTCCTTGAACTGGGTCATGCGTGAAAGCTCACCAAACATGGTATAGCAGTCCAGCACCCAGCCCAGCTGGGCGTGAGCCGGAACATGAGACTGCACAAACAGTGTGTTCTTCTCAGGGTCCAAACCGCTGGCAATATATGCAGCCACCTGCGTCAGAGTACGGCGGCGCAGATCCGCTGGCACCTGCCGTACCGTGATGGTGTGCATATCGGCCAGCATATAATAGCAATCATATTCATCAGCCAGAGATGCCCAGTTTTTAATGGCACCCAGATAGGAGCCAAGGGTCAAATCGCCGGATGGCTGAATACCGCTGAGAATCCGTTTTTTCTGCTCTGTATTTTCCATGATTTACACCTCAATATTTCATGAAGCCGGAGTGGTCCAGCTTCTATTCAATCTGTGCTATTATAACAGTCTTTCGGGGAAAGTGCAATGTCCGCTGAAGGTTTTCCGTCACTTTTCAAACATTGAGCGGCTGTTTCGAAAAACAGCCGCTCAGCCTCTTGTTCAGTTCTCTTTCCGAAACGCAAAAAAGCGCTGTCCCAGGTAATTCAGGCAGGTATAGAGGCCCATTCCCACCAGCATGGCCGCGTTCTCCTGAACAGAAACCGTCTGCCCGTGCAAAACAGCAATCACCAATGGTTTTGCAATTCCATATGCCAGCAAATAGCACACTGCCACATTTACCACAAAGCGCAGGACTTCACTCCAGGCCCACTCCCTTTGGCGGAACGTAAAATACTTATTCAGAAAGAAGCTCACGATCCCCCCCAGAATATAGTTGGCAGCGGAAGAGAGCCAGTAGGACCAATGCCCCCAGTTATACAGGAGGAACATGGTTCCACAGCCCACCAACGTATTGATCATGCCAACCAGAACAAACCGAGGCACCGTGTCATCAATCAGTTTTTTCTTCACAGGTACTCTCCTCATCCGTTTCTGCAAGTATGTAAATGGGGCGGTGCTTCGTCTCCAGATAGGTTTTGGCCAGATACTGCCCCAGAATGCCCATGCAGAAGAGCTGGATTCCTCCCATAAACATCACCATGCAGGCAAGAGACGGCCAGCCGCCTACCGGGTCCCCAAAGAGCAGTGTTTTGATAATGATGTAGAGCACCATCAGGAAGGAGATCCCGCAGAGCACCACACCCAGCACAGACGCCAGCGCCAGCGGTGCCGTGGAGAAGCCCACAATCCCCTGGATAGAATAAATCAGCAGTGACCAGAACGACCACTTGGTCTCGCCGGCTATCCGTTCCACATTCTCATAGGGCAGCCATTTCGTCCGAAAACCCACCCAGCTGAAAATACCCTTGGAGAATCGGTTGTACTCCCCCATTTTGAGAATCGCATCCACCATTTGGCGGGTCATCATTCGGAAATCGCACGCCCCCTCCACGATCTCCGTATCGGAGATCCGATTGATCAGCTTATAAAACTGCCGGGCCAGGAAGCTGCGCAGCCGCGGCTCTCCCCTTCGATTTTTGCGCCGAGCGGCCACACAGTCAAACTCTCCGCTCTGCAGGCCCTGATACATCTCCCGCAGCATAGCAGGCGGATGCTGAAGATCTGCATCCATCAGCACCACGTAGTCGCCTTTTGCGTGCTGAAGCCCCGCAAACATTGCTGCTTCCTTCCCGAAATTCCGGGAAAAAGACAGGTATCGGACTCGTTCTTCTTCCCGGGCAAACTGCCGCAGGAGCTTTAAAGTCCCGTCCTGAGACCCATCATTGACAAACAGCAGTTCAAAACAGCAGCCAAAATCTGTCCGCATCTGCGCTTCCACCGTTTTGATCTCCCGCAGGAAGTATGGCAAAGCCGCCTCTTCATTATAACAAGGTACCACAACCGAAATCAGCATTTATTCCACCTCGTTTCTTCCGCATGAGGACAGCTTTACCACAACGGTTCCATCCACCATTGCAATGCTGTCCGCCGCCGGAAAGGCCGGCATTTCCTGTACCTCTGTCCACTGGGAAAAGTCAGTCTCCGTATCCCACAGCAAGGGATAATTCAAATAGTCTGTCAGATAGCGGCCCATATTATAGGTTGCTCCATAATCTTTCCAGAGGCCCACTGTCCTCTGAATGTTGGAGAAAGCTTCTCTTCCATGATTCAGATAGCTGTTGTCATCCAACCGTCCCACAAATGCCACCGGTGTCTCGCCTGGAATGTAGCCCTCCAGCAGCTCCACACGGTCAATCACTCTGGATGCCAGAGTCAGGGTTGCCTGATGCTCCAGCTCTTTCTTCATGTACACCTGGTTTGCATAGACCACATGCTGCCAAAGGACGCAGCAGAGCAGGAACATCGCCGCCATCCGCACTGGATATTCTCTCTCCCTGCCGCCTTCATCACTTTCCAGAGCCACGATTACCAGCAGATAGAGCAGTTCTCCCGCAAATGTCATCAGTTCTGTAGCGCTTCCCGCCAGGAGAATCTCCGCAGAACGGAACGCCGTGGGAATCAGGCAGGCCAGCAAAAGAAGGAGCACACGCCCCCCCATCTGCATCGACTGGTCCAGCAGAATCTTTCCAAGGCGCCAGAACAGAATCACAAGCAGCAGCACATGAACCACTGGCAGAAGATGCCCCAGAATCCCACTGCCATCAAAAAGTTCTTTCACATATGACACATTGGCATGCACGATAAGGTCTAAGAGCTTCCCAAGGTTCAATCCACCCAGAACGGACTCCTCCACACGTCGCTTTGCCACACCGGAGACCGTGCAGAGCAGTGTCCAGGCCCCGAAATAAACCACAAACCCCGCTGCCAGTAATCCCAGATACCGAATGGCGCTGGCAATCACATGGCCGGCAGACTCCCCCTTGGCAGCCCGCCGCAAAAGCAGCAGCAGGCACAGCGATGCCGCCACAGTGAAATATGGCTGATACACCGACAAGGATGCCACCAAAGATACCAGGCCAGCCATAGACCACCAGCGTCCCTTGGTGAAGCAGTACACCGCCAGCACGCATGCAAGCAGTGCAAACGCGTACTCATCCATACAATAAATATAGGTAGCCCCTGTCAGGGTCAGAGCCAGATTCGTGCAGACCAGTCCGCTGGTCAGGATCTGTCCTCCTACGCTGCGGATCTGAAACAGGCGCACCAGGAGAAAAGAGGACAAAGCCGTCCAGAGCAGAAACAGCAAGCCGATCAGCCAGGGTGCCGCTACAGCGCCTTTGAGCCACTCATACGCCGGAATCACAAAGCGACCAATACTGATATAGAATGGTACGCTTCCGGTTGCGTATGTAAAGTAGGAAATGGAGTCATGAGAGAAAAACTCGTTGGTAAACAGAAACCCATGCGCTGCCAAAGTAAAGAGCGCGGCACTCAAAAGCACGCGTTTCCAAATATGTCCAACTTTCGGTGTCCAGAATCCTCTGAACTTATCCCCGAGTGCGTATAAATTTGGCTGTTGTTCTCTACTCACTGGATTTCCGCCTCTTCCCTGTCAAATTGCAGAACTAAGCATAGCATTCTCCCTTGGATTTTTCAAGTCCGTAATCGTCACTCTCCCTTGACATTTGTCTGGTAAACGGGGATAATGTATTTCGTATGTATTGCATTTTAGACGTGGAGGTTTATTCATGGCGCTTGATATGAGTTTTTTCGATGAGATGGAATCTCGGATTCCCAAGGGGTCAGTCCGTACCCGTTTTGCCCCCTCTCCCACCGGTTATATGCATGTTGGCAATCTGCGTACCGCCCTGTATACCTGGCTGATTGCCCGGCACAACCACGGTACTTTTATTCTTCGTATTGAGGACACCGACCAGGGACGTCTTGTGGAAGGCGCTACGGACGTCATCTACCGCACCATGGCCGAGTGCGGCCTGACCCATGACGAGGGCCCCGATGTGGGCGGTCCCGTAGGCCCCTATATCCAGTCTGAGCGCCGCGGTCTGTATGGCAAGTACGCTGAACTCCTGGTGGAAAAGGGTGCGGCCTACTATTGTTTCTGTGAGAAGACCGAGTCCGAAGAAGACAGCGGTGACTGGAACCGCGCCGACGACCCCTGCCGCGCCCTGAGTCAGGAGGAAATCCAGGCCAATCTGGCTGCCGGCAAGCCCTATGTGATCCGTCAGCGTATTCCCCGTGAGGGCACCACAACTTTCCATGATGTGTCCTACGGCGACATCACCGTGGAGAACAAGACTCTCGACGACCAGGTCCTGCTGAAGCGGGACGGCCTGCCTACCTACAATTTTGCCAACGTGGTAGATGATCATTTGATGGGCATCACCCACGTGGTCCGCGGCAGTGAGTATCTCTCCTCTGCCCCCAAGTACAACCTCCTCTATGAGGCATTTGGCTGGGACATCCCCACTTACGTTCACTGCTCCCCCGTCATGCGGGACCAGCACAACAAGATGTCCAAGCGCCACGGCGATCCCTCCTACGAGGACCTGCTGGCACAGGGCTATCTGACGCCCGCCGTGCTGAACTATGTGGCCCTGCTGGGCTGGGCTCCCAAGGGCGACCTCGCTGAGAAGGAGATCTTCTCTCTGGAGGAACTGGTGGAGGCCTTCGATATCGCTGGTATCTCCAAGTCACCCGCTATTTTCGACATTGCCAAGCTGGATTACTTCAATGCCACTTACCTGCGTGCTCTCTCCCCCGAGGAATTCGCCAAAGTGTCTGAGCCCTATATCCGTCAATCTGTTCAGAATCCAGCCATTGACGCCGCTGCCATCAGTGCACTGCTGCAGGCACGCTGCGAGAAGCTGACCGACATTCCTGAGAAGGTAGACTTTTTTGATGAACTGCCCGACTATGATGTGGACTTCTTCACCAACAAAAAGTCCAAGACCAATGCCGAGATCTCTCTCTCGATGCTGGAGAAGGCAGTTCCCGCACTGGAGGCCATCACAGACTGGACCGCAGATGCCGTGCATGACACCCTGATTGACCTGGCCGCCTCCCTGGAGGTTAAGAACGCCACCCTGATGTGGCCTGTCCGTATTGCCGTTGCCGGCAAGCTGGTCACTCCCGGCGGTGCCGTGGAGCTGTGCCACATTCTTGGAAAGAAAGAGACTCTGCGCCGCCTGCGGCTGGGCATGGATAAGCTCCGCGCATGAAAGAATCCTCTGCTTACAAAGAGTGGAAGGCCGTATGGGACAGCGGACTGGACGCTGAAGTCCGCCGCTGTACCTGGTCTTTTCTGATTTTAGTTGTGATTGCCCTGGTCGTACATCTCTTGTTCCCACAACTGCGGGAGCGAGCCGTCAGCCAGATTATCACCCTGATGACGGGAAAAGAGCTGACCACGGCATCGGGGCATATTTCCTTTCTTGCCCTGTTTGTTAACAACGTACAGGCTTGCGCTCTCATCATGCTCTACGGACTTCTTCCCTATATCCGGCTTACCGCCATCCCCCTGGGACTGAACACCGCACTGATCGGGGTACTCGCGGCCAATTCTGTGGCCCGCGGAGAGCTGCTCATGTTCCTGACGGGAATCCTGCCCCACGGGATCTTTGAGCTGCCCGCCCTGGTGCTGGCATTTGCCATGAGCCTCTTTGTCTGCGGACAGGTCTCTCGCCGCTGCAAAAAAGACCAGAGTGCTCTTTCCACACTCAACTGCATCGCGCTCATCAGCCGCTTTCTCTTCCTGGTGCTGGTTCCGCTGCTGTTCATCGCCGCATTGATAGAAGCCTGGGTCACTCCGGCCCTGCTGCTTCTCTTTCAATAAAGAAATCTAATCATAAAGGACTGATCGATCCAATGAGCAAAATTTACATTCCCACCGGTTACAAAATGCCGCTGACCAACAACGAGCTCCAGAGAGCCATCGAGCTGATTCATGCGGATTTCCAGCACAACCTCACTGTTCGCCTGAATCTGCACCGCGTCTCTGCACCCCTGTTTGTGGATGGCAGCACTGGTCTCAACGACGATCTTAACGGCGTAGAACGCGCCGTGTCCTTCGATATCCCCGACGTGGGGACTGACGGCGTAGTGGTCCACTCTCTGGCCAAGTGGAAGCGACTGGCTCTCAAGCGCTATGAGTTCAAGCCAGGCACCGGCCTGTACACGGATATGAATGCCATTCGCCGGGACGAGGAAGTAGACAACATTCACTCCATCTACGTAGACCAGTGGGACTGGGAGAAGCACATTACCGACGCAGATCGCAATGTGGACTACCTCAAGGAAACCGTAAAAGATATTGTGGGCTGCATCTGTGATACAGCTACTGCCCTGCGCAACTCCTTCCCCACCCTGACCTTCAAGCCTGAGCGGAAGGTGACCTTCATCACCACCCAGGAGCTGGAGGACCGCTACCCCGAGCTCACGCCCAACGAGCGGGAAACTGAAATTTGCCGGGAGTATCGCACGGTGTTTCTGATGCAGATTGGCGGCAAGCTGAAATCCGGCAAGCCCCACGACGGCCGTGCCCCTGACTATGACGACTGGAGTCTCAATGGTGACCTGCTGATGTGGAACCCCGTTCTGGAAAGCCGCTTTGAACTCTCCTCCATGGGCATTCGTGTCAACGCTGCCGCTCTGGACCGCCAGCTCACTGAGCGTGGCTGCAACGAGCGCCGGAAGTTCCCCTTCCATCAGATGCTCCTGGCCGGTCAACTGCCTGAAGCCATTGGCGGCGGCATCGGTATGTCCCGTCTGTGCATGCTGCTGCTGGGCACCTGCCACATTGGCGAAGTCCAGGCCAGTCTGTGGGACAAGGCCACTATGGAAGCCTGTGAAGCTGCTGGTATCACACTGCTATAAACCAAAGAATTCTTACAGCTCCGAAGCGCTCTTAAGCGCCTCGGAGCTGTATTTTTGCAAAAAAGTGCCCCGGACAGAATGGGCATTCTGTCCGGGGCACTCTCATTTCCAGGGAAATCAGGCCAGCAAATCATTTGCAATCTGATCCGCCAGATCAATGAGGGCCTCTCGCTGGGGCTCCTTCACAGAGGACTTCAGAGTCACGGCAGACTCCAACAGCTTCATATTCTTCATTTCAGAGATAACTGCCGCCATCAACTTGCCGGCAGTGGGTGCCCAGGTGCCATTTTCAATCAGCGCCACTGTGCGGTTTTGCAGATTGTGCGCTTTCAGATCATTGAGCAGGTTTTCCATTGGCGTAAAGATGGCGTTGTTGTAGGTTGTTGAAGCAAATACCAGATGGCTGCATCGGAAAGCCTCACTGACAAGTACAGAGACATCGGTCCGTGACACATCATACAAGGCAATATCCCGTACACCCTTCTCTGCCAGACGTGCTGCCAGAATCTCAGCAGCATTTTCCGTATGACCGTAGACAGAGCCGCAGGCAATCATGACCGACTGATTCTCCGGGGTATATGTACTCCATCGCTGGTATTTCTCAACGAACCACCCTGCATTCTCCCGCCAGATGGGACCATGGAGGGGGCAGAGATATTGGATCTCCAAACCAGCAGCCTTTTTCAGCAAATTCTGGACCTGAGGTCCGTACTTTCCCACAATATTGGTATAGTAGCGGCGGGCATCGTCCAGCCACTCACACTCAAAATTTACCTGATCGGCGAAGATGTTGCCGCTCAGAGCGCCAAAAGTGCCAAAGGCATCGGCGGAAAAGAGCACGCGATCCGTAGAGTCATAGGTACACATAGCCTCGGGCCAGTGCACCATGGGAGCCATCACAAAAGTGAATGTGTGCTTACCGGTGCAGAGGGTATCCCCCTCCTTCACAATCAGTGAACGGCCGGTGAGGTCCACATCAAAGAACTGGCCTATCATGGTGATGGTCTTGGCGTTGCCGACCACGGTGACACCTGGATAGCGATTGATGGTCTCCAACAGTGTACCGCAGTGGTCCGGTTCCATGTGGTTTACCACCACATAGTCCAGGTCCCGGTCCCCCAGCCCATGGGACAGGTTCTCAAAGAACCGATCCCCTGCTGCGTGGTCCACAGTATCCAGCAGAATGGTCTTCTGATCCTTCACAAGATAGGCGTTGTAGGAGACGCCTCTGGGAATGGGGTACACATTTTCAAAAAGCTCCAATCTGCGGTCCGAGCTTCCCAGCCACAGAATATCCTTTGTGACGTTCTGCACACAATACATAACTCGTTTCTCCTTTGTAAATAAACGTGCCAAAGCGGCACAGTAATATTTACTGTACCGCTTTGACTAAAATTAACTTGTCTGCCCCTGATATTGCTCCATGGCAGCAGCGTCACGATGACGCTGCTCCTCCAGAGCTTCACGGAGCAGCATGTCCTTCACCTTCATCAATCGTGTGGTGGTTGCACGGTCATTCTCATCCAGCTTCATGGTGATATACCGGATGGCCTCCTGGGTATCAGGGATCATCACATATTCCAGAGCGTTGACCCGGCGACGGGTCTTTTCAATCTCCTCCGCCATCAGCTGGGCAGACTTTTCGATCTCAGCCAGCTTCAGCATCTTCTGGAACACCTTGCCCAAAGCATCCACCGCCGTATCCAACTCGCCGGACGTGGATGCAAAGCCATAGGGATAGATATCTGCGTCCGAACGGGTCTTGGTCTGAAAGTGGTACTCCGGCACGTTGACAGACATAATATTCCTGCTGGTCTGGGTCAGCTCCACGCTTTGCTTGGGATACAAAAGTGCCTGTTCCATGGCCTCCGAGCTCATGAGGGCTGAGGCCACCGTGAAGGACGCATGAACCGTCATGAGCTCCTCTTCCACCTCGGCACGGAGGGCACGAACCTCGCGAACCGTATCCAAAAACTGCTTCATCAGCTCATCACGCTTATCCTTGAGCAGCTTATGGCCTCTTTGAGCCGTGCGAAGCTTTCCCTTCAGGCGGGTCAACTCCATGCGAGTGGGGTTCACCGTAATATTCGCCATGGGTCACCCCTCCTTACTCGTGGTCCTTCTTCGGCCAATATTTCTCAATATACTCCGGTTTGATACGTTTCAGCTCACTCTTGGGCAGGATACTCAGCAGCTCCCAGCCAAGATCCAGCGTTTCCTCAATGGAGCGGTTTTCCTCATAGCCCTGATTGACGTAACGCTTTTCAAATTCATCTGCGAATTTGGCGTACAGCAGATCAGTTGGTGTTAAAGCCGCTTCACCCAGAATGCTCATCAGCTCCTTGTTGTCCTTACCGGTGGAGTAAGCGGCAAAGAGTTGGTTCATGGTGTCGGCGTGATCCTCACGGGTCTTTCCCTCACCGATGCCTTTATCTTTCAGGCGGGACAGAGAGGGCAGCACGTCCACAGGCGGATGGATGCCCTGGCGGTACAGAGCGCGGGAGAGGATGATCTGCCCCTCAGTAATATAGCCGGTCAGGTCCGGGATGGGGTGGGTCTTATCATCCTCAGGCATGGTGAGAATGGGGATCAGCGTGATGGAACCTGGATTGCCCAGGCGTCGGCCTGCCCGCTCATACAGCGTAGCCAAGTCGGTGTACAGGTAACCGGGGAAGCCGCGGCGGCCGGGAACTTCCTTCTTAGCCGCAGAGACCTCACGGAGGGCCTCGGCATAGTTGGTGATATCGGTCATGATGACCAGAACATGCATTCCTTTCTCAAAAGCCAGATACTCGGCGGCAGTCAGTGCCATACGAGGCGTGGAAATACGCTCGACAGCCGGGTCATTGGCCAGGTTGGAAAACAGCACAGTACGGTCAATGGCACCGGTTCGGCGGAACTCGTTGACGAAGAATTCAGACTCCTCGAAGGTGATGCCGATAGCAGCGAACACAACGGCGAAGTTGGAAGCGTCATCGCCCAGCACCTTGGCCTGACGGGCGATCTGAGCAGCCAGATTGGCGTGCGGCAGACCGGAGCCGGAGAAAATGGGCAGCTTCTGTCCGCGGACCAGGGTGTTCAGGCCGTCAATGGTAGAGACACCCGTCTGAATAAATTCGTTTGGGTAGTCTCGGGCGGCAGGGTTCATGGGAAGACCGTTGATGTCACGGTATTCCTCTGGCAGAATGTCAGGACCGCCGTCGATGGGCTGTCCCATGCCATTGAACACACGGCCCAACATATCGCCGGACACACCCAGCTGCAGCGGGTGCCCTAGAAAGCGCACCTTGGCGTCTGCCAGGTTGATGCCGGCAGCGGACTCGAACAGCTGAACAACTGCGGTGTCGCCGTTGACCTCCAGCACCTTGCCGCGGCGGATCGTACCATCGTGGAGCTCCACTTCCACCAGTTCGTCATAGGTTACGTTTTCGACCATGCGAACCATCATCAGCGGGCTGACGATCTCTTCTACGGTTTTATATTCACGGATCATCAGAACTCACCTCCCTGGGCAATGACCGCGTCGATCTCCTCCACCATGTCGGCGTCGATCTTGGCATATTCCTCCGCATAGATATCAGCGGGCACGCTCTTGGCGCGGCCGATCTTCTCACGGGCGGGAATCTCAAAGAGCTTGGTAGCCACAGCTCCCTTGGCAATGGCGTCACGGCACAGGCTCTCATAGTGCAGGATCATCCCCAGCAGTTTCATCTGCCTGTCATAGCTGGAATAGCCATCAATATCGGTAAATGCGTTCTGCTGCAGGAAGTCCTCCCGGATCATACGCGCCACTTCCAGCGTCAGCTGGTCGCCGGCAGACAGTGCGTCCTTACCAACCAGTTGGACGATCTCGTTCAGGCTGGCTTCATTCTGCAGCAGGCTCATGGCACGGCTGCGGTCCTTCATGAAGTCCTCACCCAGATTCTCATCAAACCAGGGCTTCAGGGAGTCCAGGTACAGCGAGTAAGAATTCAACCAGTTAATGGCCGGGAAATGGCGTTTGTAAGCCAGAGAGGAGTCCAGCGCCCAGAACACCTTGACAATACGCATGGTGGCCTGAGAGACAGGCTCGGAAAGGTCGCCGCCGGGAGGAGACACAGCGCCAACAGCCGTCAGGCTGCCCCGACGCTCGTCGCTGCCTATGCACTCCACGCTGCCGGCACGCTCGTAGAACTGTGCCAAACGAGAGGCAAGGTAAGCGGGATAGCCCTCTTCACCGGGCATTTCTTCCAGTCGGCCGGACATCTCACGGAGAGCCTCAGCCCAACGGGAGGTGGAGTCTGCGATGACAGCTACGTCATAGCCCATATCGCGGAAATACTCAGCGATGGTGATACCGGTGTAGACAGAGGCCTCACGGGCTGCCACAGGCATATCAGAGGTATTGGCGATCAGAACGGTTCTCTTCATCAGAGACTCGCCAGTACGGGGGTCCTTCAATTCAGGAAACTCACGCAGAACATCGGTCATCTCGTTGCCGCGCTCGCCGCAGCCAATGTAGACCACGATATCCACGTCAGACCACTTTGCCAGCTGGTGCTGCACAACAGTTTTACCGGAGCCGAAGGGGCCGGGAACTGCTGCGGTGCCGCCCTTGGCGATGGGGAACATGGTATCGATGACACGCTGGCCAGAGCACAGAGGTCGCTTGGGGGGATATTTGTGCTCGTAGGGGCGGCCCACACGCACGGGCCACTTCTGCATCATGGGCAGTTCCACTGTCTTGCCGTCCTCCGTGGTCAGAGTGACAATGGGCTCCAGCACAGTGTACTCACCTTTTTCCACGATCTTGGTGATGGTACCTTTCATCTTGGGAGGCACCATAATCTTGTGGAGCACCACGGCAGTCTCAGGGACGGTACCCAGAATGTCGCCCCCTACCACCTGATCACCGACCTTGGCAACAGGGGTAAACTCCCATTTCTTCTCATGGTCCAGCGCAGGAACCTCCACACCACGGGTAATGCAGGGGCCAACCTTTTCCACAATCTTCTCCAGTGGGCGCTGAATGCCATCGTAGATTCCCTCGATCATGCCGGGGCCCAGTTCCACGCTCATAGGAGCGCCGGTGGTCACCACCTCAGCGCCGGGGCCGAGACCGGAGGTCTCCTCGTAAACCTGGATGGAGGCAGCATCGCCTTTCATCGTCAGGATCTCACCGATCAGCCGCTGGGGACCCACTCGGACCACGTCGGACATATTGGCGTCCGAAAGGCCGGTGGCCACAACCAGCGGGCCGGAAACTTTCACAACTTTACCGCTCAAATTGAATGACCTTCTTTCAGGATAAATTCGCCAGAAGGAACGGGCACTTACAAAATGTCTGCGCCCACCGCGCGCTCAATGGAGCGCTGGATGTTATTTCTGCCTATGCCGAGAGAACCCTCCCTGCCGGGAATCAGAATGATGGCAGGGCAGAGCTCATCTTTATAATGGTTGATCACATCCTCCATATCCTTTGCCAGCTGCTCTGTCAAATAGATGACGGCACAGTCGGTCTTAGCCAGCTCACGGACCTTCTCCTTTGCCTCTTCCACAGTGGTCACAGGATAGGTGTCCAGGCCCAAGGCTCGAAAGCCCATTACGGACTCCCAGTCGCCGATAACGGCGATCTGATACGTTTTTGCCATTGTATTCACACCGCCTTTTACACATAGCTTGCACGAAGCCGAGCGCGGATCACCTCGGGAGATATCCCGGTAGCCCGTCCGGTCAGCAGAATGCGGAGGTTTGTATACTCCGTCTCCCTGGCAGCCAGGTAGCCCACCAACGGCGCCTCACCAAAAGGTACAAACTGTGCTCCACTGAGGTACTCCGAAACAGCATCGTCACAGAGCTTCTCAAAGGCAACCAGGGGACCACCCTGTAAAGCTTCTGCGCCTGCCGCAGCTGCATTTTCAAGGCTTGTAGACGCATAGAGCTCTACAAGTCCGCTGCCGTGATCTGCACTGACTCTCAAGAGGCCGGCGGTGTCCACCTCTCCGCCCTCCACCAGGACACTGGAGAGAAATGCTTCGTTTTTTCCCATCCGCAGTGTCCGGACCAGCGTACGCAGATTGGCCGCATCGATCTGGACCTTCACATAACCTACCAGAAAAGCGCTGCCGGTGGCTTGTGCCACAGCTGCCATATCCCGATAATACCAGCGATCCAGAACAATGTCGCTGAGCTGAGGATCCCGAGTGGTGTCCAGTACCTCTCTGGCCTCCTCTACTGCGACCGTCAAGGTCTCCGGAATCTCGCTCCAGTCGCCGCTGCCCTCAATGGCATTCTTCAAAGCCTGAGCAGGCACCCGGCCCATATCCATCAGCATCCGGTCCGGGCTGACGCCCATAGCCTGTGCCTTCAGGATGGCTTTTGCATTGTGATAATCGTATTTTAGCTTGAAAATGTCGATATACCTGGTGTCCGGCGTTCCAGCGGTCAGATCGTTCAAAACCGACTCCCGGGCGGCGGAGAGCACTGCGTCCATGGCCTCCGGGTGCGTGGGGTCCAGCTGAGAATATCCACACTCCTGGAGGATCTTTGCCACCTCGTCGTCACTGCGGGCATCCAGAATCTGCTCCATCCGCTCGCGGGTCAATAGAGTATTTTCCATGCCGCGGATACGGGCGGAGATTGCCAGGTAATCGGTGTCTTTGATTTTTTTAGCCAAGACACTTCCTCCTTGTCATGCCTCGGGAAACAGTATTTTTGCAACTGCTCCCGCAGTCTCCGCTTTTTGCAGGCGCACCAGTGTTTCAAATGTGCCATTGACCTCCACCCGATCATCGCGGAGGATAAAGCCGCCGCGAATTTCCCGGGTTTCCTGAGAGAGGGTCAGCTTGCCGCCGCCCAGCTTCTCATTGGCCAGCTTGACTGCCGCCTCACCGATCCGCTTGGCCTCATCGGGTGCAAACACCACCGTGCCTCGTCCGGAGGGAGACGCCTGGACCAACAAGTCCGCCACGATTTCTTTGTACTGTGCGTCGGGCATTTTGCAGAGTTTTTCCAACGCCAACTCGTACGCCTTTTCCATCAGGCCCTGCTTGGTAGCCAAAGCCGTCTTACGGGACTCCATCTGTGCTGCGCTGACCAGGCGCTCCTCGCGCTCAGCGGCAGCCTTTTTGCTCCTCATATTCAGCTCGATTGCTTCCTCGTCTGCCTGTGCATTGTACTTTTCAGCGATCTTTGCAGCCTCTTCCCTGGCGCTGGCAAGGATTTTGTCAATCTCAGCCTGGGTGTCCGCATCAATGCGCTGTTTGATTTTTTCGATACCATTCATCTTGGACTCCCCTTTCTGCGGGGTCAGCCGATATTGATGATCATCAACATGGAAGCCAGCAGGGACAAAATAGCGTAGAACTCAACAGTGATGCAGAGGACCATGCCCTTGGACCAATCGTCAGGCTTCTTGGCCAGAATGTTGATGGAACCAGCTGCCACGCGGCCCTGTGCAATTGCGGAGAACAGGCCGCCCAGTGCCATGGGCATGCAGGCTGCAAAGTAACGCATCCCCTCCTGCACAGTCATGTTGAGCACAGAGCCGTCGCCGCCCAGCAGGCCCATGGAAAAGATTGCGAAGAACCAGACCACCAGACCGTACAGGCCCTGGGTGCCGGGGATCACCTGCAGGATCATGACTTTACCGAATTTGCTGGGGTCCTGGCACAGAAGACCTGTGCCCGCCTCACCGGCGATGCCGGTGCCCTTTGCGGAGCCAATGCCGGGGAGAACTGCTGCAAGGCCAGCGCCCAGAAGTGCAAGTGCCAGGCCGCCAAAAGATTCTAACATAGTGGTTTCCTCCTTAGATCTTTTCAATATCTACATATTTTGTTTGAATTGCCAAGGGTTTGAACGGCTTGCCGCCGTCCTCATAGAATTTACCAAAGTACTCCAGGCACTGCAGACGCAGGTCGTGGACATAGCATCCCAGCAGGTTCAGCGCAAAGTTCAGTGCGTTGCCCGCAAAGGAGATCAGCAGAAAAATCAGGATATTGCCGGGGATCGCACCCAGCGTGTTGAACACTTGGGCAATGACGCTGCCCGCCAGCATCAGTGCCATCAGGCGGGCGTAGGAGAGCAGGTCGCCGAAAAAGCCGGTCACGTGGTTGTAAACAGATCCGAAGATACCAGTGATCTTGCCCATCAGGCCGTTGCCCTGCACAAGCGGTCCCAGAACCACCATGGCGATGCCTGCGTACAGCACCAGATTGGTGACACCCAAAGCCATACATCCGATACCGGCGAATACAACCCACCAAGTCACTTCCTCAAAGACGGCATCCAGGATCTGACCGTGCTGAAGCTTGCGGACGAAGCTGATCGCCATACCGGTGACGATCTGGACAAGGCCCAGAGCGATGGCACCGATCAGGATCATCAGGGTATCCTCCAGCGGTGTGAAAAGACTGGGCAGCTGGAAGGTGCTTTCAGGATTGATGAGCTTGAGCAGCTGAGGAATGAAGTCACCGAAGAATCCGCCGGTCAGAGCTCCCCAGAAGAACGTACTGACACCGCACAGACCCAGCAGAGGGAACATATGCTGCATCGTGGGACCTTTTGGCCGAATCTTCTTGACCACAAACAGGGAAATCAGGATCATCAGCAGGCCGTAGCCCATGTCCGCCATCATGATGCCATAGAACAAAATAAAGAACGGTGCCATCAGTGGGTTTGGGTCCACATTGTTGTACGCTGGAAGGGAATACATTTCCGTCACCATATTAAGAGGGCGGGTGAACCAGTTGTTTTTCAGCTTCACGGGAACATCCGGAATTTCCTCATCCGTGGGGTCTGCCGTTTCCCATGCGCAGTTCAGGCGCTGCAGAAGCGTTCGGACTTCCTGTTCCCGCTCGGCCGGAACCCAGCCCTCAAAAAAGAGGATGGTGCCGTCAGTCATCAGCCGTTCGGCGTTTACCTCCTTATCCTCCTCTACGCCCAGCCGGTCCGCATACAGCCGCAGAGCATCACGGGACTCTCCGCTGGCAGCAATCCGAGCAATGGCTGCCTCCTGGGCAGCCCGATTTTCCGCTGTCTGACGTTCCAGATTCTGGAGGTTTTCTGCGGGTGTGCCCACGAGGCCCTGGAAATTGGTTACACTGAACCCATAGGGTCTGAGAAGCTCCAGCACCCCTTCCAGATCTCCTCGGTAGCAAACCAGCAGTGTATAAAGTTGCTGCTTATCGCCGCTAATCTCGTAAAATTCTGCGGCAAGATCCGAAGCGCCAAGGGCCGTGCGAATCGCACCTACATCGGTACTGCCGGGTAAAACACCCAACCGCACCGTCACATGGTCCGTCTCCTCTAATTCCAACGGAACGTCCAGGCTCTTCCAGGGCATCAGCGATGCCTGCTTTGCCAGCAGACGGCTCTCCTCTCCTTGCAGGCGAGTCAACTCCTGAAGGGCGTCGCCGATCTCTCGGCTGATCTCTCTGGCGACCTTCACAGTTTGATCCCCAAGGAGTTCGGTTTCTGAGACGACGCCGCGCTGCGTCAGCAGCCCGTCTTTTTTCTTTGCGTAGCGCTTCATGGCGCTCAGGGCGATGTTTACATTGGTAATCTCGCTTTTCGTTGCTGTCAGCTGAGAACCGCCGCGGCTCAGCAGAGCCGCCCATGCTGGATCCGACAGCTGTTCCGACGGTTCGCTGATCTGCACACAGCCGAGATGCTGCAAGCCTTTCAGCAGCTCTTCCCGACAGTCGGCCATCGCCATAACGCGAAGTTTTTTCATTTTTACAATGGCCATCTCAGTGTTTCACAACCCTTCCGACAATAAACTCCACCGCTTCATCCAGGTGTTTCTCTGCCGCTTCCCGCAGCTGCACAGACTCTTTTTCAGCAGCCGCTCCTATTTCCGCAGAGCGTGCCGCAGCTCGCGTCTCCGCTTCCTGCAGCAGCTGCTTTCCGTGCTCGGCCGCATTGGTCCGCGCTTGCTGCAAGAGCGCAAGCCCCGCTCGTTCCGCATCGGCAATCATCTGACGCGCCTCTGCCTCCGCAGCTGCCTTCCGCTCTCGATTCTCGACTTCTGTCTGCTTGATTTTCTCGATCGCTTCCAGGGACATCCGTACTTCACCTTCTCTCCAGCAAGGAAATTTCATGGTTTACAGGGACAATTCTGTCATTTGTTATCACTTTTTACAATAGACAGTTTTGGGAAACTGTTCAACAGTCGTACACAATCGGCTCATTGTACAATTTTACAAAAATCCCTTCCATTATTTTTTTAGTATAGGTTACTTCATCTACATTTGCAAGGGACTTTTGCCGATTTCACAATTTTTTCTTCTTTTTGCACAAAGTGCGAAAAGATCATTACGCAATGAGCAAATCAAAAAAATTTCCATCAGTCATGCTGTTTTTTCCACTTTTTTGAACAATTATCCGTCAAAGTGCACAACTTGATTGAGCAAGCAAGGGCCGGACAAACGTCCGGCCCTTGCTTACACGGTTATTCTTTTTCTTCGGCATTGGCAGCCTTAATCCGCTCCAGCGTGGCGGCCAGCTCATTGAGATCTGCGCCAGTCTTATCCATGGCGCGAGGCAGCTGCGTGAGGTTTACTTCCACCTTACGCAGTTCACTATTGACATAGGCAGCAGCCGTTTCAAAGGTGTGCATCAGCTCCTGATAATTGCTGCGAAAATGATCCAGCGTTTTCATCATCTGCTCTGCCGTGGCGTCCTCCAAATCTGCAGCACGTTTGCGGCTCTCGCATTCAATAGCACCCATTCGCTCCCGGAAGCGGGCATAGGCCTCCGCGTCAGGGCGCATAGCCCCTGCTTCTGCAGTCAGACGCTCCACCTCTGCGGTGAGGCGGTTCACCTCCGGCTTCAGAGGCTCCAGCTCTTGGTGGGTGCCTTTCTCCTGCTCCAGATCCGTCTCCAGCCGCTTGCGTTCCTCAGACAGCGTTTCCGCCTGAGCACGCAGCATCTCGTTTTCTCGGGACAGCTCAGCGAGACGCTCCTGCAGTTCCTGATTTTCTTTTTCTAATGTATGTTGTGCATCCGCAGACTCCTTGGCCGCTTTTTCAATATAATTGATGACGTCCTGCTTATCGAATCCGCCGAACATGACACTTTTAATGGTGTTATTCTCCATAAATCCACCGCTTTCCTCTCTGATTCTATGGTTTATTTTATCACATGGCCCTTTCTTTTACAAGGTTCCAAAAAAAAGTTCAAATTTTTTTAAAAAAAGCTTGCATTTTAAAAATTCTCATGCTATCATAAATAAGCTGTCTGCGAGAGAGATTCACACCAGAGCAGCACATGCGCCGTTAGCTCAGCTGGATAGAGCGTTTGGCTACGGACCAAAAGGCCGGGGGTTCGAATCCCTCACGGCGTACCAAAACACCAGAAGTTCCATTGGAACTTCTGGTGTTTTTCTTTGATTACAGAAACCAATCCGTTCTCCGAGCTGCCAAGCTCCTGGATACTCCCTTTCTCCATCTCAAATCTGCCGCTGCACCGCCGTTCCTCACCTCACTCTGTCCCCCTACATACAATGGGGTAGCCTAACACGAGAGGAGGAAAGCCTGGACCTTTTGGTTCCGGGCGATCACATGGAACATCAAGATGAACAGAACACGCCTGTAACGCCGCTTCCCAATCCGGGAGAGGGTGGTCCCGTACACTCTGTAGACACCATCCCCGCCGTTCCCATAACCCCCGCCACACCCGTGCCGGATCACAGCGTTCCCGCAGCTCCTGATGACAGTATTCCCGCAGCTCCAGCCTTCCCGGCAGCACCTGCTCCCGGTGGCAGCATACCAGCAGCTCCTACCTTCCCGGCAACGCCCGCTTTCCCCACACCCTCTCCCATCCCCCGGCCTCAGCCCAGCGGCATTATTTTGCCCATCTGGCCGCAGTTTGCCAAGGTGCGCTTTCTGAACGCAGCCTACGGTTACCGGCCTTTCCGGATTCTGGTGAACAATACAAGGGTCTCCAATCCGCTGGACTATGGTGCACTCACTCCTTACGGCAAAGTGCCCGCAGGCTATCAGACCATTACCGTCACGGCTCCGGACGGCTATGTTTACATCCAGAAAAGCCTTCCCTTCCAGGTAAACCAGCCCATGACAGTTGCCATCATCAACACCATCAACGGCCTGGATCTTCTGCAAATTACCGACAACTGCTGCACCCCAAATGGCGATTTTTCCAACTTCCGGGTCAGCAACCTGTCCCTGAACTCGCCTCCCCTGGATGTCCTTCTGGGAGATGGCCGTGTGGTCTATGGGGATGTACGGTATAAGGAGACTACACCCTACAAGCGGATTCGGCCCGGCTCCTATCAGTTTTTCTTCGCCGAAACCTCGCTGGCTCCTATGCCGCTGTGGATGGATATTGAGACGCTGGACAGTGCCTTCACCGGTACTTATCCCGTGCCCAACACACTGACTTCTCTGTATCTCAACGCAGTCAGCAACATCAACTATACCGTGTTTCTGATCCCCAGCGGCCCTCAGACGATTCAGCCTTTGCTGGTGGAGAGCCGCTGATGTCCACATTTCCAGTGTTCAGATAGCCTGAGCAGCCCGTCTTGTGATGGGCTGCTTGTTTTTTCCGTCATTTTGGGGATTGACAAGTGACTGTATTAGTCATATGATACAGATATAAACCGTATTATATGCGTAGTACAGTTGAAGGGAGGGACTGTCTTGGTATCCTTTGACAACTTCATCATGGAAGACGGAACCCCGATCTACCAGCAAATTGTGTTGTATTTGAAGCGGGGCATGGTCTCCGGTGCGGTAACAAATGGAGACGAGCTGCCCTCCCGCCGGGTGCTCTCAGCGCTGTTGGGCGTGAACCCCAACACAGTGCAGAAGGCCTATCGGATTTTGGAGGACGAGGACCTGATCCAGTCTCACGCCGGTGCCAAAAGCTATGTGGCTGTAGGAGATGACACTGTGGAACGGCTGCGGGGCGAACTGCTCCGGGAGGACATTCGGGCGCTGGTGATCGCCATGCGCCAGACAGGCGTGTCCAAGGAAACAGCTTTAAATTTGATTCAGGAAATGTGGGAGGAATCGCTATGAAAAAATACACTTCTGTGATGATGCTCTACGCGCGCAGCACCATCTGTAAGCTGCTGGGCCTGCTGGCTGTCACCGGTCTGGCAGAGGTTGGCCTCTTCTATCTGTCTCTGTCCCCGGAGTCCTCTCTGGAAGCCGTATTCTCCGCCAGCCACCTGCCGCTTGTCTGCGGTGCCGCCTTCCTGCTATGGACTGCCGTGCTGACCATTCACCCCCTTCAGAAAAGCGGATACACTCTGTACCGAATGCAGCTCAGGCCCGTTGATCTGTTCCTGTGCCACATCATTTATAATACCTGCTGCTATGTGCTGTTCTGGAGCTTCCAGACCTGCCTGCTGCTGGGTCTGTTCCACTGGTACGGTGCGCAGGCCAATGAAGCGGTATACGGTCCCCAGAGTATCCTGCTGGCTTTCTACCGCATTGATTTCCTGCACAGCCTGCTGCCCCTGGCCGACTGGACCCGATACGTCCGCAACGCCTTTCTGGCTCTGGGCCTGGGCACTGCAGCAGCCCTCCCCCTGGCTCGTCAGGGCAGCCGGGGCAGTTTGATTGGGCTTGCCGTCCTGGCCCTGGCTGCCGTCTGGTCCTTCCCCGCTTCCATTGGCAGAACCGGCGCAGACTGGACCATCGTTGTAATCTCTGTGCTGGTTGTGCTCTGGGACATCTATGAAATCGCGACCATGGAGACACCTCTCAGCAGCGAAGACGGCCCCAACGCGACAGCAGTTCCTTCCCAGAGAAACGAGGTGAACGGATATGACACGAATCAGTGACCGCATGATTCCACCCGGCATTTCTGCGGCCTCAGAAAAGACGTTGTACTTCATCGCTCTGGGGATTTGTTCGCTGCTTTCCATGGCGCTGTTTGCCTTTCACTATGCCCCGGCCCGGGAGGCACTGTTCATGAATAACTACACCTCCGGAAAGGCGGTCCCCGTACTGATTCCCGGCGCCGTGATTGAGGACTTCCCCGTACTGCTGCACCGGGTCTTTGACCCCCTGTTTCTGCTGATGGCCCTGACGCCCTTTGTGGTACTGCTCCACTATCTGCACTATCGGCAAGGCAGCATGAGCATCTATCTGATGCGCCGCCTGCCAGATGGGAAGCTGCTGCATCAGCAGTGCTGGGCCCTTCCCCTCGTTGCCCTGGGTCTAACCGCGCTGACCGCTTTATTGTTCCTGCTCTTCTACTTTTTGATCTATCTTTTTGCCACACCGGCCCAGTGCCTGCCGTCGGCATACAGGAGGTTTTGATGATGATTGAATTGAACCATGTCAGCAAATCCTACGGCAGCAAGACTGCCCTCAACGGCGTCTCCCTGTCCCTGCCTCAGGGCGAGATCGTCGGATTGTTCGGTGAGAACGGTGCCGGTAAAACCACCATGATGAAGTCAATTCTGGGGTATCTCCGGTATCAGGGCACCATCACACTGGACGGTGAGCCCATCACCAGAAAAAACATTGCCCGCCTGTCCTTTGCCACCGCCGAGCACTCCTTCTTTCCCCACCTGAGTCCCAAAGCCCACAGCCAGTTTTACAGCGAGCACTTCCCTTCTTTCCGGGAAAAGCGTTTTCTGGCCCTGATGGAATTTTTCGGCCTGCCCATGAACAAGGCCGTTGGCTCCTACTCCCTGGGCCAGAAAAACCAGTTTGAGGTCATTATGGCTCTCAGTCAGGGTGCTGACTATATCCTGATGGATGAGCCCTTTGCCGGAAACGACATCTTCAACCGGGAGGACTTCTACAAGGTGCTGCTGGGCATTCTGGAACCCACCGAAACCGTTCTGCTGTCCACCCACCTGATTGAGGAAGTCTCTGCCTTCATTGGCCGGGCCGTGCTGCTCCGTCAGGGCCGGATCGTGGGGGACACCACTACGGAAACTCTGGAGGACCAGGGCAAGACCCTGATGCAGTACATCAAGGAAACCTATCAATACCGCGCTGACCGGGTCAGCCGCGCACTGGACGAACTCACCGGCAGCGACGAATGAGTTTCCTTTTCCGAAGTGAGGAGTGCAGACCATGAAAAAAAGTTTTCTTTGTATGTGTGTCCTGTTCCTGCTCTCCCTGAGTGCTCTTGGCACAGCCCACACGCAGGTAGCGAATACTTCCAGCAGCCTCGCCTTTCAAGAGGAACGGCTCTCCGGTGATCTCGCCGTCGCTGGCATCCAGTTGGATATGCAGGCCAATATGGGCAACCGTCTCTTCTGGGATATCAGCATGACACCAGGCCAGGAGCCGGATGTTGATTTCCACTTCTTCGCCAAACAGCAGTATCCGGATGACCTGTTTTCTCCGTATCAGTTCCTGGACATGTACGTCAATTTCACCACCAGCACCGGGAGCAACAGCGGATTGGATCTGGATAAGCAGCCGATTCCCTCCTGGATGAGCAAAACCGTGAAACAGCTGGCAGACAACACCCCGCCCGGCGAAATGAGAAAAACAACCATCCGCGTCAGCGACTACATCTCCTATTATCCATTGGCTGCGGATCTCTCTACAACTGCAAGCAGGCTATTCTGGCATACCATTGAAGACTCCCAGCAAACGGAACGCCCCATTCCCATTTCCCATCGATTCCTGCTGGATCTGACAGGCGCTTTCCGCTTTCCTGTCCCGGAGGACCACATGCTGACGATTTCCGTGATCCGGGACGCAGCCGGAAACTTGACCGAATACACCTCCCAGGATGCAGGCCAAAGCGGTGTATCTGTCTACACCCTCTCCTGGGCCTCTCCGGACACCCTGTATTTCATCGTCAATGCCTTTGTCGACCGGGATGGCACTCCCCTCTCCTACAGCCAGACCCCAGGCGGTTACGGTATCTACTGTCTGCCCATTCAGGAGGGACTCTACACCCTGGACGATTTAAAAATGATCTGCCCCCTGGACCCCCATCATCAGGTCTACCAAGCCATCTATGACCCGGCGTGCAATCAAGTGCTTCTGTCCATCAACTCCGAACAGGGCCGGGCACTGCACTGCATTGATCTCGATACATTGGAAGAAGTCCAGCAGCTGCCCCTGAGCGACTGGCACGGCCGCAGCCCATACCTCTGTCAGGATTTGCTGTTCCTCTTCCATGGCGACCAGACGGTCCGACTGTATCAGCGGGATGCTGACAACCGCTATGTGCATCAATTTGATTTTACCATACCGAAGGAACTGATCCCCAATAATAGCCCCGTTTTTTGGGACGATCAGGCATTTTCATTCTCTTATGACGGGAAACAACTGGCACTGACCATTCCTTTGCAGACTCTGGACCGGGATCGCTCCCTCTTCGCAGACCGCCCGGTTGACACCTCATTTGCACTGTACCTTTTCTCCGCAGAGGGAATGCTCTACAGCGGGCGATTTTTCAGCAGCCTCGACAGCGGCTCCGAAACCTCTGCCCTGCGCTGCGGTCTCGCGCCACTAAACCCCATCGCCCTCTCCCCAACCTAAGGAGGTCTTCTCTTATGCGAAAGCATCTCATTTGTATGTGTGCCCTGTTTCTGCTATCTCTGGCAGGGCTTGGAATCTCCCACCACAGCGTCCGGCAGGGTGAGCAGATCACCTTTACAGAGCACCGTGTCACCGGTCAGCTCGCTGCTGCGGAGGGCCTCACCATAAATGTCTCCGCCACCCAGAACGGAGCGCCCCTGTACTGGGAGACCGCATTCTCCCCCGGTCAAACGCCCCATACAAAAGTCCAGCTGTATCCGACCAGGCCATCCGTTGGCGGCGGGGCAGTGATTCCCTCCGAAATTCGGGAGCAAATCCCCGATATTTTCGAAGGCTTTCTTCTGGAAGATACAATCTACTGGATTCCCGACCTCCGCAGTGATCCGGTATACAACCGCTTTGGCAATCAAGCCGGCATCTATCGTCTGCCATTTACTCAGGAGAAGCTCTCCTTTGAGGCATTGGAGCTGCTCGCTCCAATGCCGGAACAGTTTGAGCTGTATCAGTTCTGCCCGCTGCCCGGCAATGATGCCATCCTGCTGCTCACGGTGGAAAAGGGCCTGTTCCACATCCGTATTTTGGACACCACTACCGGAACAGAGCTGCTCTCCACACCGCTCTGGCCATATGAGGAGGGCTGGGACGGCATGCTGTTTGGAGAAACCTTTCTGCTGCCCATGCACGATTCCGGAAAGTTCCAGCTATACGCACGTGAGAATCACGGCTGCTATTGCCTCCGCTTCGCTGGACAACTGCCTCAGGAGACGGCCTTCCTGCCGATGTACTACGCACAGCCACAAACCGCCGCATTTGACGGAACACGGCTTGCCATTGCAGGCGGTGTGACTTCGGGTATGCTGGACGGTCCCCACTCCTGCGGCTTTTCGCTGGCTGTCTTTGATGAGTCAGGTACTGAATATGCCGGCGTGTTTGACAGCAGTCTGGATCTCACAGACACCGAGCTTCCGGACCTCTATCGGCTGGACCAGTCGTGGTCGCCGTTATCCCTCCACTGGGCCCACCCCATTTCCCCATAAAGGAGAGTTTTCCATGAAAAAAAGTCTCATTTGCATGTACCTTTTATTCCTGCTGTCCGTCGGAGCGCTGACCGTGGTCCACTCAGCTGTGGCCGATACCTCCGATGATGTGGAGATCACTGAAATCTCTCACCAGGGGGACCCCGCTGTCCTGCAGGACCTGGAAATCACCCTCCATTCTCAGGACGATGTCCATTCTCTGTTTTGGGATACCACGTTGGTCCCCGGCTCCTCCATTCACACAGCATTTTCCATCACTCCCCCATCGGTTTCCCCCCGCACACAAGATATCTGTGATCTGACATTCTACGACATCAGCGGTATTGGAGGTGGAACCAGCGGCACACAGCCCATCAAGCTCTCCGAAACGGAGCCTCTGTATCCTTTGTATCAGGCCACCGCTGACCGCACCCACCCCGGCACCACCCACACGGAAAGCTTCACAGGAGCGGACTATTTCCCGGATTATCCCCTCTCGATCCATCTGTCGTATCCCGGATTTTTCGGGCCGCAATCATTGGAATCGGTCGAGTGGTTAGTTGCAAATCCGCAGCTCAGCACCTCAGAAGAAGAGCTGGAAGCAAGCAAAGCCCTGCTGGACTTTCTCCGCAAGCTGAACGATACCTTCCGCATTCCCACCCCCACCGATTTCAGAGTGGCCATTTCCGTCTCCAAGGATTCAGATGGCCGGATCTATCATTTGAACAGCACCCCGGATATTCCGGATACACCCCCGAAGGACACCCCCTTTGGTGTCTCCCGGGGGGCAGACGTCTGGGATAGTCCCGCTGTGCCTGTCAACTCCGCTTGTCTGAGTTCAAGCTCCTATTCTGTCCAAGCCGGTGACTCCATCTACTTCTACCTGGAAGCCCGTCGCTCCGATGATGAAACCCTGTTGGACTACAGCAAGACCCCCGGCTACGGACTCTATCGGCTGCGTCTCACAGAGCAACTTCCCTCCATAGACCAGCTGGAACTGGTGCTTCCCCTGGAAGCAGACCAGATGATCCGGGACCTCAGGACCGATCCCAGCGGCCAGCGGGTCCTGTTCAACACCAGCACAGACAAAGAAGATCTGCTGTATATACTGGACAGCGCCACTGGAGAGCTGCGCCAGACCCTGTACACAGGCCATGAGGGGCGGAACGTCTATCCAATCTACCGCACAGATGACTCTGTCCTGCTGATCATAACGGAGCGTGCACAGTGCAGCTCCTTTCGCCTGTTCCGCCAGGAGGAAAACGGCGATTACACCGAGCAATTTACCGGTCAGCTGCCGGCACAGGACTCCCCCTATTTCCAGGGGTATTGGGATAACACCCGGATGCTCTTCGACGGGCAGCGGCTGTTCCTGGCAAGCAGTGCAAACCGCTGTCGAAGCGGCGAGGAGCCTCAGTGCCGCCTGCTTCTGCAAGTTTGGGACGCTTCCGGCTTGCTGTACGCCGGTCTCTGGGACAGCAGTCTGAACCGCAGTCCCGGCTCCAGCGGCCGCTACACCATTGGTCCGGGTCCGTTCTCTGAAGTCCCGTCTCTAACGATCCGCCTGAGAAATCCGTAAAAGGAGGAGATTTTCATGAAAAAGCAGCTGCTCTGCATGTGCGCACTTGTGCTTCTGGCTTGTTTCGGACTGGGCACTGCCCATGCTTCTGTCTCCTCCACCGCCAACCAGGTACAGCTGACCGAGCATTTGATTGCGGGAGACCGCACAGCTCTGGAAAATCTTTGCGTGCAGACACGCTCCCAGGAGGCTCAGCAGCTCTTTTGGGACACCACCCTCCGCTCTGGCAGCACTGTGGAAAATACCTTCCGATTCTCACCAAAACCCACGTTATCGTCACAGTCCGGGAATCCCGGACTGCAACTGGATTCCGACTTTGTGGTCCCCCTTCATGGCAGCAAGTATTTCTCCATGATTGGTTCTCATTCTTTTCCGTCCGCGCTCAAAAGCGTGGTCCAAGATCTGACACAAAAAACAGAGGCCGGAATGACTGAGGGCTTTCCCATCCGGGTCTCCGATTACACGGATTTCTATCCCCTGGATTTCCAACTAACCATCCCAGGACTGGTTTGGAACGCAAACAGCAAAAATTACCACAACGAAGACTTTTGGGCGCAGATGCAGGAGACCTTCCGTTTCCCGGTCCCCCCGGAGCACCGTCTTACCGCCGGTCTGCGTGTCAATCACAGTGTGACGCCTGCAGAGCTGGTCTTTGCCTCCATAGAAGGGCAGTCTGTCCAGCTGCAGGCCCTCTCTCAAGTCTCTTCCAGCGGCGTCTGGTTCATCCCGAATGTCCGGTGGGAGACAGACAACACACTGCTGGACTACAGCCACACCCCCGGTTACGGCGTCTACTATCTGGACTGCACCGATGGCGTTCTCTCCATAGACCGCCTGGAACGGGTACTGCCTCTGAAAGCGGATCAGGAAATCCTGCGGATGGAGACCTCTCCGGACAAGACGATCCTCTATCTGGTGGTTCGTGGTTCCCACGGTCACGATCTCCACATTCTCTCCGCGCAACATCCGGAGATACAGCAGCACTTCCACTTGACCGACGCCACCCAGGAGCTGCCATGGGCCATGGTGTCAGAAAACGATCTGGTCGTCCAGATCTTTGAAAACCAGATTCATCTTTACACCGCAGATGCAAACGGCGTATTTGCTCCCTGCTTTTCCGCCTCACTGCCGGACGCCCAACAGTTTTTTGCCTATATGCCCCGCGCCGCATTTGACGGACAGCGTCTGGCGCTGGTCTCCCGCATCCCCCACGAACTGTGTCAGGAGATTACTGATCGTTCCTGCGCCAACGGCTTTGTCCTTGTGGTCTGCGAGGCAGGCAAACGGACCTATGCCGGTCTCTGGGAGAACAGTATGGATGCTGCCTCTACCCGGTACGGCGTCGGACCGCTGGATGAAAACGGCCTGTCCCTTGCCTGGGACTAACACCAAAGGAGGATTCTATGCAGCAGCAAACAATTAACCCCCACAATCTATGGGTTGTTTGGACAGACGCGCAGGACCACATCGCCTCCTTCCACCCAGTAGAGGGCTACCGGGAGCAGTGCTTTCGCAGCCACGATTACTTTCTGGAATTTCTCCACAGCCTGCAGCAGCAAAGCTATCGATTTCAGTGAGGTGGGAAACAAATGACCTTGAAGCAAAAATTGCTGGCCGTCCTTCTGGTCATTGGTCTGGTCATCGGCGGCTACTGTGTCTACATGGAGACCCATTTCACCTTCTCTGTCTCCACATTGGTCAATATAACCGACGCTCAGATTCTTGAAGAGATGCCGGACATCGCCGTTTCAGAGCGGGACGAAGCCCTGCAGCAAGCCATTTTGGCCATTCCGGAGATTCAGGATGGGCTGCAGGAAACCGCGGGTCAGGCTTTCACTCCCGTCCATGTCCGGTCACTGGCCCCCAAAAATTATCTGGACCAGTTTGACAAATATCTGCCGGAGGACTGGACAAAGATCCGGGATTTGACGGTTTCCCACGGGAACAACATCACGCTGGAGATCCTGTGCGGTGAGCAAAAGGCCATCATCTACCAATTCTTTGCGGACGGCAGATATCCAACCCATAAAACCATTGGCGTCTACCGCTCCCCCCTGTCAGACACCCGGCCAGAGCTAACCGCTATCTATGAAAACAGCGGTGGTGTCCTTACAAAGACCGTTGATAAGCATCTTTGGTTTGCCTGGCTGCACCAGGATGAATAAACAGGAAAAGGGCTATTTAGATTTTTTTCTAAATAGCCCTTGACTTTTTTCCCACCGGCCGTTATACTGAGCGCAAGCATTTAGAAATTCTTCTAAATAGATTGTGGAAAGGCGGGATGGCATGGGCTTTGCAGAGACCTTCAAGGCCCTCTCCGACCCGGTACGGCGGGAAATTTTGATGCTGCTGAAGCATGGCTCCCTCTCCGCCGGTGAGATTGGCAGCCATTTTGAGATGACCGGCGCTACCATTTCCTATCACCTGAGCATTTTGAAAAAGGCGGAGCTGGTCCACGAAACCCGGGTCAAAAACTTTGTCTACTACGAGCTCAACACCTCTGTAATAGAGGAATTGATGCTCTGGCTCTCGGACCTGAAAGGAGAACACAATTCATGAAACAATACCGCAAACAACTGACTGCATCCAGCGTGGTGCTGTTGCTGCCGCTTCTGGCGGGTATCCTGCTGTGGTCCAGGCTGCCGGAGCAGATTGCCGTCCACTTTGGCCCAGGTAATGTGCCCAACGGCTGGGCCGGAAAGCCCATGGCTGTACTGGGGATGCCCCTGTTCTTGCTGCTTATACATCTATTCACTGTGACTGCTACCCTCCACGACCCCAAAAAAAGCAGCATCAGTCCAAAGCTGCTCTCGCTCTTGTTCTGGGTGATCCCCGTCATCAGCTGTGTCACCCAGTTCTCCATCTACGGCTATGCCCTGGGTCTCGCCGTAGACATCTGGCTGATTGCCAATATTCTGGTAGGCGTGGTGTTCCTCCTGCTTGGCAACTACATGACCAAGGCTCACCAGAACTACACGGTGGGCATCCGCTTGCCCTGGACCCTGAACAGCCGGGAAAACTGGAATCGGACCCACCGGCTGGCCTCCAAACTCTTTATGCTGGGCGGTCCGCTCTTTTTCGTTAACGGCTATTTCCAGTCGGTATGGTTGTTGGCAGTGGTTCTGGTCCTCTGCATCCTGATCCCCACCGCCTTCTCCTTCTATCTTTACAAAAAGGGTATCTGACAAAAACCGGGCGTTCTGCTAGTTGCAGAACGCCCGGTTTCAGCTTATTTAAGATAGAAATCTTCTCTGACTTACCACCGCATCGTTACGAACAGGCAGTTATCACCAGATGAAGCTGGTCATTGTGCGACGGAAACCTCCTGTTGATCGCTATAATTTTCACACGGGTTTCCCTCCGTTTTATGATGGGCCAGGGTTCTTTTTATTTAGCCTCTTCCCGGGGGCCGGGCAGAAATTCCTCCCCTGCCGGGGTCATTTCCAGCTGACCGGCGGAAAGCTCCGTCAGACGCCGGGCAAATGGCTCTGCGCCACCATAGGGAAAGCCCACCCGCAGCAGGATGTCCGCACCATACTGAGTATCTTTGATGACACCGCCGCAGGCCTCCACATCCAGCTTTATCCGCTCAAAGAGCGGATAGGTGCAGGGCACATCCCACACTGTCCAAAGGCTCATGGTAGAGATGCCAGCCGCGTCCAGGGCATCCTTGGCGCCCTTGGTATAGGCGCGGGTCAAACCACCTGCCCCCAGCAGCACGCCGCCGAAATACCGGGTCACCACACAGCATACGTTGGTGATCTCCTCCCGCTGGAAAACATTCAACATTGGCTGTCCCGCCGTCCCCTGAGGCTCTCCGTCATCGGAATAGCGCACCACGCCGCCGTCCTGAATGAGATAGCACCAGCAGTTGTGGCGGGCATCGTAGTATTTCTTTTTCATCTGCTCGATGCGCTCCCGGGCCTCCTCCTCGCTCTCCACCTTCCAAATATGGCTGATGAAGCGGGATCGCTTCTCTGTAAATTCGCTTTCCGTATCTTCAAAGGGTACCCGATAACTGGTCACTTCCCGTTCCTCCCATTTTTTCTCTGTCAGTTCTGCGCCTCAGCATCCACATATGCCTCCACCTGGCCCAGTGTCTTGGGTCCGCAAACGGCGGTCACATCGATGGTCTCGCTGTAGTCCACGTTCTCCACCTTGGCCTCCCGATACAGCATATCCAGCAGGCCGCCCTTGTCGTAGGGCAGATGGAGCAGCACACGACGGGTGCCCTTATCCAGCCGCTGGTTGATCTTCTCCAAAAGCTTGTCCACGCCCTCGCCGGTCTTGGCGGAGATGGCTACAATGTCCTCACCATGGGGCATGATCTCCCCTGCCGGCACCAGATCGGACTTGTTGAACACATCGATGCGGGGCAGCTCGCTGGCCCCCAGCTCCATAATCAGGTTTTCCACCACCTGAGCCTGAAGTTGCCACTCGGGATTGGACACGTCGATCACGTGCAGCAGCAGGTCGGCGTACTCCAATTCCTCCAGCGTTGCCTTAAATGCCTCCACCAGCTGGTGGGGCAGCTTGCGGATAAAGCCCACAGTATCGGACACCACCACATCCAGCGTATCGCTGACAGTCAGCAGGCGGCTTGTGGTGTCCAGGGTATCAAACAGGCGGTTGTTGGCGGGGATGCCCGCACCGGTCAGGTAATTGAGCAGTGTGGACTTGCCGGCATTGGTGTAGCCTACGATAGCCACCACCGGAACCTCGTTCTTCTGCCGCTGCTGGCGCTGGGTGGAGCGCACACGGCGCACATCCTCCAGGTCCTCCCGCAGCTTGTCGATCTTCCGGCGGATGTGACGGCGGTCTGTCTCCAGCTGTGTCTCACCGGGGCCCTTGGAGCCGATAGGGCCCTTGCCGCTGGTGCCCGCCTGACGTTCCAGGTGGGTCCACATGCCAGTCAAACGTGGCAGCAGGTATTGGTATTGGGCCAGCTCCACCTGGAGCCGGCCTTCCTTCGTCTTGGCGCGCTGGGCAAAAATATCCAGAATCAGACCGCAGCGGTCCAGCACCTGGACCTTCAGCAGCTCCGTCAGTACCCGCATTTGGGAGGGTGACAGGTCATTATCGAAAATAACCATCGTGGCCCCGGTATTCTCACAGTACAGACGCACCTCTGCCACTTTCCCCTCGCCGATAAAAGTGCGGGGGTCCGGCGTGGCGCGATTTTGCAGAATGATGCCCACCGTCTCACCGCCTGCCGTCTCCACCAGAGCAGAGAGCTCCTCCATGGTGTCCTCGTCAGCATTCTCCCCCCGCCTGAGCACCGGGGAATTCAGGCCAACCAAAACCACTTTGTCACGGATCTCATCAGTTTCTCGCATAGTGTCTCCTTCGTTATTTGTGATATGCCTCCACCACCTCGCCTACATAGGCGCGGTGCCAGCCTCCCTTTTCTCCGTAGAAGGGCAGAATCTTCTCCTGTGCCACCACAGCATCGGCATTCATGTCCTGGGCATACAGCTTTCTGCACACCAGGACCCAATCCGCTTCCTCAAAATAAGGGGCGCCGCCTGCGCCGTAGGCCAGGGTAAGGCCGCAGTCCCGGATCTTATCCGTATCCCGTCCGCTTTTGGTGCCGCAGAAAGTGATGGCCTTTTTCTCATCGGCAGGCAGCACTGAAACGGTGAAATAGTCGTGGGACTCTATAAATTGATAGGTATAGCGCTCCGGACGCACATAAACCGTGCAGACAGGGGTGTTCCACAGCCGGCCCATCTGGCACCATCCGATAGTCATGGTGTTGCACGCGTCCCGATCCCCTACCGTCAGCAGCGGATAGCGGGTGTCAAACACGCCCAAAATCTCAGGGGTCAGGGTCTTGGGATCTACAGAATGCAGATTCATCACAATCGCTTCCTTTTTTAATCATATGCTTTCAGTATATGCGTCGCTGCTGGAAATGTAAACAAAAAAGATCTGCTGCAAAAGCAGCAGATCTTTGTGATTCGTGTCAGACTTACTTGTCCAGGCCGAACTTCTTGTTGAACTTGGCCACGCGTCCGCCGGTATCGACCAGCTTCTGCTTGCCCGTGAAGAAGGGGTGACACTTAGAGCAGACTTCCACCTTGATATCCTTCTTGGTAGAACCTGTCTCAATCACATTACCGCAGGCGCAAGTAATAGTAGTCTGCTGATAATTGGGATGGATTCCTTCCTTCATTGCTCTCGTTCACCTCTTTCTATTCCAGGTTACCCTTAACAAAGGCAGATGTTATTCTAACACTTGTTTTTTCAAATTGCAAGTCTTTTTTTAATTTTCCTGAAATTTCTTTGAAATATCTTCGAATGTTTAATACCCATTGACCATCACATTCAAAACCTTACCAGCCACTGTTCCTGCCACAGAGGAACCGCCGCCGCCATTCTCCACCAGAACCACAAAAGCATAGGGGGCGTCCTCGTTCTGCAGAAAACCAGCAAACCAGGCGTGCGGGGTCTTCCCCTCCCCTACCTCCGCCGTTCCGGACTTGGCGCACAGCTCCATATTGGGAAAGCGTTTGGTTCCATAGGTTTTCTCCACGTTGTAGGACATCAGGTCCCGCAGAATCTCCGCTGTCTTCTCAGAGACCAAGCGGTCCGTCTTACGGGTCAGGTGTGGAAGAGACGGAATTCCCAGCGGGCTGACGGTCTTTTGGAGCAAGTAGGGCTCCGCGGCCTTTCCTCCATTGGCAATTGCCCCCATGTAGATCATGAGTGCACAGGGATTCACCTGGTTCTTGTACTGGCCCACTCCCGCCCAGCCCAGCTGTCCGTCGGTAATGTTCTTCCAGTCAAAGGTGCCCCTGGCAGTAGGAATGCCGTCCACGGAGTAGCTGTCCGTCAGTCCCGCCTGCTCCGTGTACTGTTTCAGCGTATCCGCCCCCAGCTCCTGCGCAATCTGCGCAAATGCCACGTTGCAGGAGTTGGCAAAGGCGTCCCGGATGTTCTGCTCCTGATGGGTTCCGGAGCAGACAACGGTCTCCTCCCCCACCTGGACAGAGCCGGAGCAGGTCCAGGTCCTGTTGGCCAGATCCGGCAGCCTTTCCAGCGCCGCCGCCAGAGTCACTGTTTTGTAGACGGAGCCGGGAGTAAATGTGGCAGACAGGAAGCGGTTCAGATAGGCGCCCTTATAACGGTCATTGGTCTCAATATCCTTGGGCACATTCAGAGGATCGTAGCTGGGAGCGGAGACCATACATAAAATCTCACCGGTCTTGTAGTTGTACACCGCCACAGTACCCGCATGGCCATTCAGCGCCTTGTATGCCTCGTAATTGTACCGGGCATCGATGGTAAGATACAGCTCCTTGCCGCGATCCGCGCCAAAAGCTCCGTTAATCAGGTTGTAACCTGTAAGTCTGTCAGCAAATGCATTCAGCGCGCCGGTGCCAATGCTGCCCTGGGGGTCTCCCACTGCGTGCAGGGTCGCCTTACGGACGGTAGCGTCTTTATAATAGTTGCGCCTGCCGTTTTCCACCGCGGACAGCACATCCCCGTCCCGGTCCAGCACCGTCCCCACTGCCAGCTGACCTGCGTTGTTGTAGAGGTGCCGGTTAAATGCTGAAGAGGCCCAGCTGCCGCCGTGCAGTACAAACTTCCCAAGAAAGATCACCAGGCCCAACGCCAGGAAGAGCGCCAGAATCCGGCACAGCACTGCTCGTTTTTCAATTTTCTTCATGGTCTGCCTCCTCTCTGAACGGATCGCCAACCGGCTCTGTCCGTTGACGGGCCTCTTCTGTCAGCCGCCTCTGCGAACCTCGGCGGATCGCAAAACTGGCATTCTCGCGGGTATCCATGGCTTTCAAATAGGCCAGCAGCCCCCAGGCGGACATCATGGCAGAACCGCCGTTGGAGACAAACGGAAACGTGACACCAGTCAGCGGAAGCAGATCCACTGCGCCGAATACATTGAGACAAGTCTGGAATACCAACAGTGATCCCGCCGCGCAGGCGGCAATGGTATAGAAGCTGGAACGTCCCACCCGCATTGCCCGGGCCGCAAAAAAGGCCAGCGTGATGATAGCCGCCACCGCCAGTGCAGCGATCAGTAAGCCCCATTCCTCGCAGAGCATTCCGAATACCAGATCCGTATCTGCTGCCGCTACCCGCCGCAGCCAGCCGTTGCCGCCGCCCATGCCCAGCAGGCCGCCCGAAGCCGCCGCGGACATCGTGCGCGTCTGCTGATAGCCAGTGGTGGAAGCGGCCTCCCAGGCATGCCCCCAGGTGGCAAACCGATCTAAAATATAGGGTTTGAATTTCAGAATGATACCTGCTCCGAACACAGCCCCGCCACAGATCAGCGACAGCGTGGCAAAGTCTCCAGATCGGAGATAGGCGATCACCAGGAACGTCACGAAGAAGATGGCTGCCGTGCCGAAGTCACTCATGATCCCCAGTAGGCCGATGCAGATGCCTGTCAGCACAATGAACAGGGTCAGATTCCGCTTGCGGAACAGTCGCTCCAATGTGGCGGAGCCGGCAAAGATGTAACAAATCTTGGCAATCTCGGAGGGCTGAAAGGAAAGGCCGCCAATGGCGATCCAGTTGACGGCTCCGAACTTTCGGGAGCCAAACACCAGTGTAAGGCCAAGCAGACCGATAGCCCCCGCCGCCATGAGCCAGCGATTTTTCTGGACCCGATCCAAGTTTCTCAGAAAGAGGCCCAGTATCACAAACAGCCCAATGCCCAGAACAATGGCAAAGAATTGTTTGAAAAGGCTTGCAGCGGCGCTGGATGCCGTTACGGCCAGAGACAGGGTACAGAGGAAAAAGGCAATGGTCTCCAGCTCAAAGCCAATGCAGTGGCTGGCCCGCAGGATGCCGGCATAGAGCCACATCACCGCAATGAGGCCCAGGAAAGCCAGCGGAATCCAGACAGATGCCTCCTCCCCCTTGGCAACAATCAGCTGTAGACAGCACAGCACCTGAAAGAGCGTCAGCCACAAGAAAGAGGGCCACATGGCGGCCGGTCGCTCCGCCCGCCGCTTCGCATCCAGAGACTCCCGCTCTGTGACCGTCTGGGGCAGGAAAATCAGCTGCACGCCACCCAGAGTAATGGTATCCCCCAGCTTCACCGGTGCGGAGGTCTCTACCTTCTGCCCGTTGACTGCCGTGCCGCCCTTGGAGTCCAGGTCGTAAACCGTCCACTGGTCATGGGCATCCCGGCACAGGGCTGCATGCTGTCGTGAGATGCTGGGATAGTTCAAAAAAACATCCGCATTCTTTCCGCGCCCCAGAATGTTCTCCCAGTGAGTCAGAGGCACTGGTGTACCGTTTGGCAGGCTCAGCTGCCCCCAGGTCTCCGGTGTATGGGGAATGGTGAGCAGAGAGCGGATTGCCCGTCCCAGAATCAAAAATGCCAACACCGGAAACAGAAATCGAATAAATGCCGTATACCACACGCCCAGCATGGGGTGCAGCGTCAGCAGAGCCGTCACCTGGTCGAGTGCTGTTTGCAGCGGTAAGAGAATAAAATCCATGGTTTTTACCTCCTTTCCCTGCAAACAAGGAGGTTTTTTCCACCTTCCGTCCACAGGGGTCCTATGAGATGAACCCAAGTATATCATCATTCCATTGCTGTGTACAGGGTCCTGCTGCCGCTGTTCTCCCTCCGTATATGCGCAAAATAAAACAGAAGTATATTAGCTTTTTTGTGTTTTTCTGAAAAATGTCAGATTCTATGGCCTCATTTATGTCAAAATGCCGAAATAGGCTTGACCTTCGATGCAAAATCCATTAGAATGTTTTGGTGCACATGAAACTCTGAAATGGCGCATACCATGTTCGTGTGCATTGTGTCCCACATCAATGAAAGGCCGATGGATAACTATGAAACACCCCTACAAGACGCGAGCGGGCGGCGCAACCGTTACGATTTTTGTTCCCTACGACTGTAATAATCACTGCCCCTTCTGCATCAATAAAGGAGAATACGCAGACCTGACCGGCTTCTCTGCCGATAAGATCTGCGAGAGCATTCGGCGTATGCACGCCATCACTCCCGAATGTGACTTCGTTTTCACTGGTGGTGAACCTTTTGCCGATCTTGAGACCCTGCAGATCATGCTGGACGAGATCCCCACCACCCACAAGGTATACATCAACACAACCCTCCCTGTCTCTGAAAACCAGACAGAAGACGACATTCTGGCCTTTGTAGAGAAGAACAAGGAGAAGATTACCTGCATTAATGTCTCCCGCCATATGCAGCGCTATGTGGTGGAATCCAATGACAGCCTGCTGGCTCGTCTGCCGGTTCGTTTCCGGGTCAACTGTGTGCTCTATAAGCACTACCCCGCAGACGGCCTGGTTCCCTATCTGGAGCGCTTCCTGAAAGTGGATAACGCTTCTATTCAGTTCCGCTTCGACTATACCGCAACCACGCCTGACAACCTCTATGATCAGGAAGACGACCGGATCCTGCACGACCTGAAGGAGATTGCTCCCTACACCGGTTTGGATGGCTGCCGGATGCGCTGCGGCTTCCACTTTGATTACAAGGGCATGGAGCTCACCTACCACAAGACCCTGCCCTATTCCACCATCGTGGAGAAGGACCCTGCCGACGGCGTAACCTATGATATTCTGTATGATATTCTCATTAAGCAGAATGGTGATATCCACAGCGACTGGGACGGTACCCCCCTGGACGTGGATGCCTATGCAAATGTAGTCTTTGAACCATACGATCTCCGATGGATTGAGCGTGCTTAATAAACTGTACAAACACAGCAGTCCCTGTTTGAACTGTCCCATATGATACGGACAGCAAAAACACACTGCTCGGGCAATATGGAATTTTAAACGGAGCGGCGTCAGCCAAAGCCCTCCGAGTTTTACCATGCACTAATGACGCCATATCTATGCTAAATGGAAATGGGTCCGCAGAGAATTGATTCTCTGCGGACCCATTTTTGTTGTGCCAACGTCCGATTAGATCTGGCCGTTGGCAAGCTCTGTCATGGCAAGCATACTGATCTCAACAGACTTGAGCAGCTTCTCCACCTCCACACACTCGTTGGGCTGGTGGATGACATCCTTCTCACCGGGGAACAGCGGTCCGAAGGCCACCATATTGGGGAATGCCTTGGCGTAGGTACCACCGCCGATGGCGATAGGTTCTGCCTGATCCCCCGTCACATCCCGGTAGACGCCCATCAGCGTCTGGATCAGGGCGGAGTCCTTGGGGATATAGAGCGGCTCCGCCTGCTTCCTGGAAAGGATTTTCAGGCCATATGGCCGTGCGCTCTCCCGGATGGCCTGTTCGATCTTCTCTGCATCACAGGCAGGCGGATACCGAAGATCCAGGGTCAGGCATCTCATGTTATCTCTCCGGTACACACAGCCCATGCTGAGCGTCAGTGAGCCAGTATCCCCGTCCCGATAGGCAATGCCCAGCGATTTGCCGTTTGTCTCGTCGTGCAGCTTCTCCCGGATGAACGCAAACATCTGGTCAATGTCTTGAGAGAGCCGGGTATCCTGAAAGAAGTTTGCTGCCAGATACCCGGCATTGATGCCCAGCTCCGGTGTACTGGCATGGGCACTTTTGCCCGTAAACTGATACCGGACCGTATGGGAATCCTGCTGGATCTCAACGTCTGAGCCCGCCCGGAGAGGCAGTGCGCAAGACGCAGGGAGGGTCAGAGAGAGACTTGGCATCACCACGTTGGACGCAACACCGCCTTCCAGTTGAATATCCTGGCCCTCTGCCGGAATCTCACAGCCAATCTCAAACCGCAAAATTCCCTTCTCGCAGAAAATGGCCGGGAAATCTGCGTCAGGTGTGAACCCAGCCACTGGCATCTCCTGCCTGGTTTTCAGATAGTGGGCCACGCAGGCGGAGCCGCACTCCTCATCCGTTCCCATGATGACACGAATACGGCGCTTGAGAGGAATCCCGCTGTCAGCAATTGCCTTCATCGCATACAGCGCACCCACGGTAGGCCCTTTGTCATCCAGAGAGCCACGGCCATAGAGTACGCCGTCTCTGCACTCTGCGCCATAGGGCTCGCTCTCCCAGCCGTCCCCGGCGGGGACAACATCCAGATGGCCCAGAACAGCCACCATTTCAGCGCCGGAACCAATCTCTGCATAACCAATTTTGTCATCGATATTGCAGGTGCGGAATCCAAGTTTTTCAGCCTGCTCCAAGGCATCCAGCAGTGCCGCCTTGGGGCCCGGCCCAAACGGAGCATCCGGAGTGGCATCTCCCTTTTCGCTGCAAATCCGCAAATTCTGCTGAATACCTGCCAGCATTGCCGGCTTTATGTTTCGAAAGTTGTCAAGAAGGGTCTGTTTCTGAGCCTGAGTCAGTGAATTCATGTTTTATCCCGCCTTTTTCATATTCAAAGCATGGTGGGGGCATCCTCTCCGCCATGTCTGCCTTTCTTCCAAAGGGGAAAAATGACAATTTCATTTTAGGGCGTCTCGGAGACACTGTCAAGACAAGCGCCCTATTCCCGCTCTTCATGATGCAGCGGCTGGAAATCAGCGGCCAATTCTCCCATCTGTCTGCATGAATCCGCCGATTTCCGCCGCTATTTTCTCTCAAAAATGATCCGGCTGCCTTCTGGCAGCCGGATCATTTTGCCCCATAATACGCATTCTTGCAGGTTGTCCTGTTTCATATCTGATATTGAGATAGTACGCCATCCGTCATCCGCTCTGCTGCTTCCAGAAGCCCCTCCTTTGACACTTCCATGCCACAGCGCACCCATGTTTGGAGGATACCGTTTACACCATACGCCAAAAAAGCAACCAGATACGGCGCTTCCTCTACCAGATGCATCTCCGGCAGGGCCTTCACAAGTTTGGCTCCGTTCTCCTGTATCAGCACCAGAAGCTTTTCCGGGAATTGACTTTCCTGCGCATGGTCGAACAGCAGCGTACAAAGCCCCTGAAACGCAATCACAAAATCAAGAACCGGTTCCAACACAGGCCGGATGCTCTCGCTGCCAACCAGCTCGTCCTGATGTTCATCAAAGAGTTCCTGAAGTTTTTCCAATAAATCATCCCCGATGCTTTGCAGCAAATGGGCAGGATTGGAAAAGTGCAGATAGAATGTGGCTCGATTCACATCCGCTTTTTCTGCAATATCTGCGACAGTAATGCTGGAAAAAGGCTTCTCCTTCATCAGTTCCAGCAGGCTTGCCTTCAAAAGCCGTTGCGTCCTTCTGACCCGGCGATCCCCAGGTTTTTTCTCCACAATCCCACTCCTCAATGTTTTTTCTTTAGATGATTTCTCTGGAATGACTGAATATTAGTCATTTTCGCAGATTTGTCCATTGACCAATTTATCCTTAGTTATTATAATCATCGCGAATATGAAAAGCAACAAATTATTTTAATCAACATTTGTCTATAAAATTGGAGGGGAATCTGATGAATCGAAATCATCACTCAGTTGGAAAACAGGTTCTTGCGTTGGCGCTTGCGTCGACAACGATTGGTGGTTGTGCGCTTCCGGCATCTGCATCTGGTGTGATTGGAAATCATGTAACCCCCAGTTATGACGAAGCCTATTACGCAACTTTGGACTACTATGGAAATCTGATAAATGGCAGCGTTGTAAAGAGTTACACCCTAAACGGCGCATCCTCTCTGCAAGACCATGGCACGTATGACGAGGTCATCAATCTGACGGACGGCACGGCGCCTGTCTCTCAGGATGGCGGCCCAACCTTTGCGTTCAACGAAAAGGATGCCCCTGCCCACTTCTATTTTGAAGGCAAAACTGCAGCCCCCTTTGAGGCCTTGCCCTGGACCATTTCCGTCTCTTACACGCTGAACGGCGTACCCACTCCCGCAGAGGAACTGGCCGGAAAAACCGGCGTTGTGGAGATCATCATGGATGCCGTTCCCAACGAAAACGCCAGTGCATATGCCCGGAACAACTACACCCTGGAAGCCACTGCCATGTTCAATCAGGATGACATTCTTTCACTGGAGGCAGAAGGTGCCCAGGTACAGCTGATTGGCAATCTTCGTGTGGTGCTGTTTGCTGTACTTCCCGGCGAGACCTGCCACCGCGTAATTCGGGTAGGTGCCGATGAATTCTCCTTTGGCGGTCTGACCTTACTGATGGCTCCTGCCACACTGGGGCAGCTGGAGGAGATCTCCAAGCTGAGTCAGAGAAAGGATGAGCTGGAGGAGGATTACCGCAAGCTCTCCGGCAGTCTGGATACCCTGCTCAGCTCCTTCTCTGCGATGGGCAGCAGCTTGCGGGAAACCGCCAACGGCCTGGACGAGCTGAACGAGGCACGGGATACCATCTCCAACGGAAAGGATCAGCTCTACGCAGATGGGGACAAGGTGCTGGACGACCTCAAAAAGCTGAACGGCTCCCTGAACACCCTGCCTGGGCATCTGGAAAACACCGATGATGCCGTCACGGATGTCACCGAATCACTGGACGATGTCAATGATGCTGCAGTTCGCCTGCAGGGCAATCTCAAGGACCTGGATCGCTGCATTCGAAATGTACAGGCAGACCTTCGCAACATCAAAACCAGCAATGGGGACCTTCACAAGAATTTGGACCAGCTGGGCAAGGATCTTGCGGCGCTGAAGGCCGCTGTTGAGAAAACAAAGGGTGCCATCAAATCAATGGACATTCAGATCAACGGCGGACTGGTGGGCGCACTGGACCAAAAGCTGGATCAGGATGACACAATCAAGCAGCACATCACCGTCAACGGCAGCAACGTAAAGGATCTCAAGAATAAACTTGCCGCCGGGAAGCCCATGCAGACCGCTTGGGCCTTCCTCACCAAGGATGAACACGGCATGATCTCCTACCCCGCCTTTCAGCAGGCGGCCCTGATTGCCAGCGGCAGCGCCACCCCTGAAACCGCGGCTGCCAAACAGGCCGAGCTGCAACAGCTGATTGCCTCTGCCGATTCAAAAATTCAGGCGATGGTCATGGCGGGAACCTCTGTAGAGGACGCTACAAAGCTGGTACTCACCGGCATTGCCGCTGCCATGGGACAGCCCTCAGACCAGATCAAAGCCGCCTATACCTCCGGCAAAATGATGGAAAAGGCCTACTGTGCAGCCACTGCAGGTACCATAGAAAGCCCTATGAGCCAGGTGCAGTTTTATGTGGCCCTGCAGATGCTCAGCGAAGCGAAGGCCATCAACGATCGCTCCGATCTCAGTCCGGAACAGCAAAACGCAGCGATCGGCAAGGTGCTGACCGATCCCCAAACGCGCAAGCAGTATGAGGAAAACGCAAAAATACTGACTGCGCTGAAAAGTGACCACGATCTCGCCACAGCAATGGAGCCTGTGGCAGGTCTCCTGCAAAAGCTGGCAGTGCTGCTGGACCACCTGGGAGAAAATGGTCTCACCGGAAGTCTGAAGAGCACCATCAAGAATCTCAGCGCCGCCCTGGGCAGTCTGGACGGCATCGGCGATGCAGGGCGGGATATGCTCAAGCGCCTGGATACCATTCTGGAGGAACTGGATCATCTGAACAGCACCATCAACGATCAGGTCCCTGGTCTCCGGGAGACCATTCAGGACACCAAAACGCTGATTTCCGACATGGTGATTTCCGTGGATGACACCCACGCCTTTCTGACCTCCTTCCGCTCCCTGGCCCAGAACTCCGGTGAGCAGCTGGATGCCGGTACGAAAAAAAGTCTGGAACATCTGGCTGAAACTCTCCGCCGCACAGCCAACACCACGGACGCTGCCGGCGGCGTGAAAACCGCAAAGGATGCAGTCAGCGAGATTGTGGAAGACACCTGGCATGAATACACCGGTGATATCAATAACATTTTGCTGATGGACCCCACCGCCAAAGCCGAGTCCCTGACC